>CAXUBN010000016.1:0-20198 GCA_964249255.1 uncultured Acetobacteraceae bacterium
TTCTCGACCGGGACGACGATGTCGGTCAGCATCTCGTCCGGCTCCCTCGCGGTGGTTGGTCCGGGCGAGGCCCGTCAACGCAGCGGGTTCTGTTGCAAATCTTCAATGAGCGTATCCAGTAATGATGGCTGTCTGGACCAGGCGGCCACCCCCGGATGGGCCGGCGACAAAGGTCGCCCACGCGAGCGCCACGACGGCGGATTGAGCGTCCCGACACCGCGATTGCGCCCTCCAGGTCCCACCAGGCTTTGGGTCCCGATCGCCGCCCATGGTCGCCGCGATCGTCCCAACGCGATCCATGGTTCCATCCCCTGTCGCGCCTTCCGGCGGCCGGGCCCCTCCCGCGTCAGGGCAGCGAGCCTGTTTCCCTTGGCGGCTCGGCCGGGTCGGACCACCGGCGCGGCCCGCCGTGCAGGTAGCCCTCCGCCGCGTGCGGGCAACCTTCCCGTAGGTCGGCCCAGCGCCCACCGATGATGGTGCGGATGGAGCAGTTGCCAGGGTTCGGTTCCCGCTCCATCCACTCCACGGGCAGGCCCAGCCACATCATCGCGAAGGCCCGGATGGTGACTCCGTGGCTGACCACGACGGCATGCCGGACGCCGTGCCGCTCATGATCACGCAAGAGGGTCCCAAAGAACTGGTGCACGCGCTGCGCGACGTCGCAGCGGCTCTCGCCCGACGGCATGCGAGCGTAGAACTCCCCCTCGAATGCCCGGTGCTTCTCGTAGTGAGCGTGCTCGCGCGGGAACTCCCGCGGCAGCTCCGCATCCGCGATCCCGTCGAACAGCCCGAACTCCAGCTCGCGCAGGTGGATGGACTCGACCGCCGCGCCGATCCCCTCGGCCAGCCGCCCGTCCGGTTCGGCGTCCATGATCCCGTGCCGCATCCGCGACCAGGTATCCCGGGTCCTTCTGTATGGGCTCACGTAGGCGGCGACCGTGTCCGGGTCGGCTCCCATCGCCGCCAGGATCCCGGCCAGCGCCCGTCCCGCCCCGACCGCCTGCGCTTCCCCCGGGCCGGAGAGCGGGATGCGGTGGTCGGGCATGCGGATGTTCGCGGTGCGATCGACGTTCGCCTCCGACTCGCCGTGCCGCACCAGATGGATCGTCAGTTCACTCGGCATCGCTGGCACTCCCGTCCATCATCGTCGCACCCTCCCCAGGGTCCATCCTTCACCCGGGCGTCACCACCAGTCGACGGACGCATCCGTCCGCTCGTGGACAGGCCGGGTTCTTGTTCACCGTGATCGTGCGCCGGTTCACCACGTGCAACTGGCTCAAGGCCTCGCGGAAGAAGCGCCTAGCCGCGTCTGCGTCCCGTTCTTCGCCATCAACTTCTCGACTTCCTATCCTGAACCTTCCTGCCCTGCCCCCCGGTTTGCAACAGAGCCACGCAGCGGGCGATTCTCGCCCCACCCATACAGCAGGTAGTGCTGGAGCGGCGTCAGGGCGGCGGCCCGCACGTCGGGGTGTGCCGCCAGGTAGGCATCGGCGTCGAACCGCACCGGCGCCTCGCCGGGCGGTCGCAGCCGGACTGGTCGCCATCGTCCGCCGGCGGCGCGTCGAACAGTGCGGCATCGGTGCCGAGTGCCGCCGCCAGGCGGGTGAAGCTCGGCACCTGCAGGGTCAGCATCCGGTCGGGGATGGCGTGATACTGCGCCTCGGTCAGGAAGAAGTAGGGCACCAGGTGACGGTTGATGCCGTCGTAGCGGCGCAGCGCATCCGGGTCGCGGTGGTCGACCAGCCCGTCGAGCTTGCGCCGCGCATGGGCCAGCAAGGTCGGGAACGGCTTGTTGTGGAAGTGCAGGAAGCAGAAGCGGGTCGGGCGCATGCCGTCGGCCAGCCGCGAGCGCGGCCGGTGGAAGCCGTGGTCGATGTCGAGCACGCTGCCGGCCGGCAGGAAGCCCTTGGGCAGGGTGTCGGCCACGAACCAGCCGGGCCGGCCGACCACGTTGGCGAGCGAGAGCTCGATGCCCAGCGCCCGGCGCTCGCCGAGGAGGGCGTCGAAGGCGGCGTCGACGGCGCCGCGGGAACAGGACAGGCCGTGCTCGTCGAACACGGCCAGGAACTCGTCGCAGTCGATCGGCAGCGCGAAGTCGTAGCCGCCGAGGCGGTCGAGCTCGGCGATGACCCGCGCCACGTGCAGGCCCTTGTCGAGGAAGTCCCGCGGCGCCGCGTGGGCGCGCTCGACCCGGACACCGGCCCGCTCGTGGCGCGCCAGCGTGTCCAGCACGGCCGGCTCGCGCGAGCCGTTGTCCAGCACGACCAGGTTCTCGAGGCCGAACAGCATCCCGTGGTGGCGCAGCCATGGCTCCAGCAGCGCCGTCTCGTCGCGCTGCATGGTGATGCACCTGATCCGGGCCACGATCGATACTCCGCGAAACGCCAGGACCGCGCCGACGGTCCGGCCGGCAGTGTGGCGCCGGCCGGATCGACGGTGAAACCCCTGGACGGGCCACCATCGCCGGGCTCGACAGGGCAAATGCCGGTCGCGGGGAAGGCGGCGACGGCGCTGCCGCCGCCCGGGACGGGTTGCGCGGTGGCACGAACCCGATCGGCCGGTGCAGCCGTGGCCCGCTCCGCGCGTTGTATGGTCATGATGATGACCGACCCGTTTGGGACCAAGATGGATCAACGCGGCGCCGCGGCACGCCTGGCGCTGCTGTCCGGTGCAAGTCTGCTCGGCGCGGTGCTGCTGGGCGGTTGCAGCTCGAGCTTCGGCGGCGGCGACGGCCCAGCACCCGCGCGCACCTACGTGGTGCTGCCGAACGGCACCACCGAGCCGGTGCAGACCACCACCCGTCCACCGTCGGACTAGCGCCGGGCAGGTCAGCGCGCATCGATGCGGCACGCCCCGCCCGCGACGCGCGACGCCGGCCGCATCACCTGTTCCGCGAACACGATGCCCGACGCCGCAGGCAGCAGACCGGCGGCGTGCAGCGCGTCGCCGGTCCAGCGGTTGCAGGTGTAGAGGCCGGAATAGCCAATCCGGGTCGCGTAGAAGCGGCTGCCGGCAAAGAAGCCCGGCGCGATCACCACCGGCTGGCCGTGGTCGAGGCGCAGGGTGGACCAGACGAAGTCGGACAGGGCGGCGGCCCCGTCCGGCGGCAGCGTCAGCCGCGCCACCGTGCCGTCGGCATAGGCCTGGTCCGGCGGGGCGGTCAGCCCGGCCACCAGCAGGGCGCCGTCACCCGGGAACGGGCCGACCAGGAAGTCTCCGAGGTTCTCCACCGGGGCGGTCATGAAGGTGCGCCGGCCGAAGCCCACGATCAGCACGCTCATGCCGGGGAAGGTCTGCCGAAACCGGGCCAGGGGACCGCGTAGCGCGGCGGCCGGGATGCCGAGGTCGGTGTGCCAGCCATGGTCGATCACGTAAACCGCGTCCGCCGACACCGGCGACGGCCGGCAGACGGGAAGGCCGGCGGCGGTGCAGCCACCCAGCAGGGCCAGGCCGGCAATGACGATCGGCCAGGACCTGCGCGTGGAGGAGTGCGCCGGACGGTGCCTCAGGGCGTTCCGGCGTAGAGTGCCGCGACGTCGTGGGCCAGGGCGGCGCGGCTGTCGGGGCGGGTGTAGAGCATGTGGCCGCCCGGGTAGAGCTTGAGCCGGGCACGGTCGCGACCGACCGGCAGGTGCTCGATCAGCCAGCGGCTGCCGGAGAACGGGCAGGCGGTGTCGAAGTACCCATGGGCGATGAACAAGCGCAGCGACGGGTTGACCGCCATCAGCTTGCGGAGGTCGGGCATGCCCTGCGACAGGCCCTGGCCCTGACGGAAATCCCAGGCTCCGTTCACCTTGAGGTCGAGCAGGTCGTACTTGAGCTCCGTGTGGAAGCCGAGCGCGTTGTCGACATAGCCGGTGAACGCGTTGCCGAACGCGAGCCCGTAGCCGGTCAATACCGGCTCCGGGCTGTCGGCGTTGTCGATGCCCTCCGGATACGGATCGGCGATCGACTGCGTGAAGTCGTAGAGGCTGTAGAGGCGGCCGTCGCGGCTGCGCACGTCATGGGCGGATTGATCGAGCTGCGCCCGCTCCTTGGCCACCACCGCCTCCGGGATGCCGGTCATGGCGGCGATCCTGCCGTAGAACGCCTGGGCCGCATCACCGGTCGGCGGCGGGCCGGCCAGGGTCGAGAGATAGGGTCCGAAGGCGTAGCGGTAGGCATCGTCGACCGCCTTCGGGGTCAGGGCGTGGTCGCGCTCCAGCTGGGACGCGACCAGGCTCGGCAGCAGGATGGCGCTACCGATCAGGTCGAACGATCCGCCGGCGAGGTTCTCGATGCCGGGCGAGATCATCACGATGCCCGACAGCGGGATGTTCTGCTCGGTTTGCAGGGCGTAGGCGGTCTTGACCGAGCGGATGCCGCCGTAGCTCTCGCCGACCAGGTACTTGGGCGAGTTCTCGCGGTGGTTGCGCTGGAGCCAGATGCGGATGATGTCGGCGAAGGCGGAGCCGTCCTGCTTCACGCCCCAGAACAGCTTCGGCGCCTGATCGGGGTGCACCGGCAGGCTGTAGCCGGTGCCGACCGCGTCGATGAACACCATGTCGGTGAAGCGGAGCCAGCTGTCCGGGTTCGGCGCCAGGATGCCGTTGGCGCCGTCGGTGGGGTTGGCGGCGGGGAAGTTCAGCGCCATCGGGCCGGCGGCGCCCAGGTGCAGGAACGCGCTGCCGGCACCGGGGCCGCCGTTGAAGAAGAAGCTGACCGGGCGCCGCGTGCCGTTCGCGCCGCCCGCCGCGCCATCCGCGACGTAGGACACGAAGAACACCTTGGCCGAGGGGGCGCCGGCGTCGTCGCGCAGCAGGAGCGTGCCGGCGGTGGCGGTGTAGGCGATGCGGACGCCGCCGCCCGAGAACTCGTGGTGGGTGACGCTGTCGGCGGGCAGCTCGGCGATCAGCGCGTTGTCGATCTTGTCCGGCGGAGGTGCCGGCTTGGCCGGCGCCTCGGTGCCGGTGGCGCCCGCATTGCCGTGCGCGTCCGCCCGCGCCCGGCCTGGCGCCGAAAGTGCGGCGACGGCCAGAAGAACGGCCATCCCGATGGCGCCGGCCGGTCGAGCGCCGGAGCGGCGTGGAAGGATGCGCGGGGGGATGGTCGGCTTCATGGTGTGAGCTCTGCGAGACATGGCGGCGGAAACTGTTTCGCGGAATGCGCCCAGCGTCCAGGGGCCGAACGGGGGCACCGCGATCGTGCGGCCGGTCATGGACCCGGACGCACCATGTCAGCCTGGCCGGCGGCGCATTTCTCCGCCGTTCACTCGAGCGCCAGTTTGGAACAGGCGTGCCGAGTGGGGCAGCGGCCCCCCGGCCGCGAGCCTCGGCAAGCATGGACGGGCGCGTCGGATCGCCGGCATAGCGCATCCCCAAACGGCCTTTCACAGGATCACCTCATGGCGTTCACCTCCCAGATCGTCTACCAGCCCTACCTCGCGGGCTCCCGCGGCACGCTGAAGGCGGGTGCCGCCATCGTCTGCCGCTCGGCCGAGGACGGCCTGCGACGGGCGGAGCGGGCGCTGGAGAACGGTTCGATCGTGGGCGCGCAGGTCGTGCGGATGACGCACGACGACGATGCGGGCGAGTTCGGCGATCCCGAGTTCCTGGGCACGGTTGGCCGCGTGCCGGACGCCGAGTGATGCATCCCTGACAGGCTGACGGCCGGCAGGGGCGGAAGGTATCGACGCAGGGCTGGACAGGAGACTCTTGAAGATTCAGGATTCCGTCGTTTTTCCCTCGGATCCCGTTTCCTGCCCCACCGTCTGCTCCGCTCCCATCGGCAGCGTCTCGCCAACGTCGTGTCCGCGATCGCATCCGGCGACACGGAGGCGCGCGACATCCTGGCGGCGGTGACACCGGGCGGCGGCAAGTCACTGCTGCCGGTGCTGGCGGCGGCGCGGCTGGTCGCGGCGGGCGTGATCGAGCGCATGTGCTGGGTGGTGCCGCGCGACAGCCTGCGCCTGCAGGCCGAGGAAGCGTTCGCCGATCCGACCTGGCGGGACGCGCTCGGCCACGGCCTGTCGGTGCGCGGCGCCGACAACGCGCCCGATCCGAGCCGCGGCCTGACCGGCTACGTCACCACCTATCAGGGCGTGGCGGCAGCACCCGACCTGCATCTGCTGGACGACGACCCGCGCTGCGGCTGGACCGTCCGCAAGCGCGGCGACTGGAGGCCGCCGGTCGGTCGCGGCAGGCGCGGCACGGCGTCCTGAACCGTCGGCGCGTCGTGCGGCCGGATGGGCCCTACGGCCTGGCCGCTCCGTAGCCCTGGTGCCGCCCCTCGGTTCTGGCCGCGCCCAACGCGTCCTCGGTCAGCCGCCTTTCGTTGCGTTTCAGGAACAGGACCACGGCGCCGACCACGAGCCCGGCGACGATGCCCAGCATGATGCCGAGCGGCCCGGAGATGGCCTCGATCCGGGTGCCGATCAGGAAGGCGGCCAGCGTGTAGCCGCCGGCCCAGCCGATGCCGCCCAGCGCGTTGTAGAACAGGAAGCTCGGCCACGGCATCCGGTTGGCGCCGGCGAGCAGGGCGGCGAAGGTGCGCAGCACCGCGATGAAGCGGCCGAAGAACACGACCTTGCCGCCATGGCGGCGGAACAGGTAGCGGCCGAGCATCAGCCGGTCCTCGGTCAGGCCGATCCGGCGGCCCCAGCGCGACAGGAGCGGGTAACCGACCCGGCGGCCGATCAGGTAGCCGAAGTTGTCGCCCATCACCGCGCCCACGATGGCGACCGCGATCACCCAGCCGATGTCCAGCCTGTGGGTCGCGGCGCAGTACAGGGCGGCGCCGATGAGAAGACTCTCGCCGGGCAGCGGCGCGCCCATGCTTTCCAGCATGACGACGATGCCGACCAGGCCGTAGCCGTAATGGGCGAGAAGGTGGTCGAGATGATGGAGCAAGGCAGCAGGGCCTTCCGGATCGGTGCCCCAGCAACCGGGGCCGGAACGAGGCTGTCAAGGTGGCGGCAGGGCCGGTGGCAGGTCCGCCACATCGGGCGGCGCCAGGGACAATGCCAGGCGGGCGGCGAGCTCGGCGAGGTCGATCCCCTGCGGGACCACCAGCATCTCGCCGGGCCGCGCGCCGTGCATCACGGTGACGCCGCCCCTGGGACACAGGCCGAGGCAGCCGACCTCCAGGATGCGCACCTCGCGCCGCCGCCCGGTGTCGCGGAGCAGCTGCTTGAAGGCGCGGACTAGGTCGTCCTTGCGCTTGGGGCCAAAGCCGCCGTCCAGCTTGCCGCCGCACTTGCGGCAGACCAGCAGCAGCTCGCGCCAGGGTCCGTCGGCGGCGATGATCTCGCCCGCAACCGCCTTGTGCTTCGTGCTCATCCCATCCGCCCCGATCCTGCGGTCGGAACGCGGTAGGCGTGCCAAAGGCTGCGTGCGGGATCGGTGGGACGATCTTGCCGCGGGTATGGCCGCCCTCGGACAGGGCGAGCGCGTCCCTGGCGTCGCCAAGCGGCAGAACCGTGGCGACGTGCGCCTTGAGCCCCGAGCCTGCCGGCGCCCATGGCATTCGGCATCCAACGCGATCACCGCCCTCGGCTTGCGGAAGGGCCGATGCTAACGTTGCGTTTACAGAACTTGATCAGGCTGACCGGGATGGCGAGACTCACCAGGATCCTTGCGCTGCTCACGGTCCTTGGGGTCGCCGTCCCCGCCGCACATGCTGATCCGGCACCGCCCGCAGCACCCGCAACCGCGACGCCGCCGCCGTTGCGCTTCGATCGGCTGCTGCTCAACACGGGCGGGCGGCGGGCCGAGATGTGCCTGCGGTTCGACGCTCCCCTCGACGACAACCAGGCGAGGGACGATGCGGCCCACGTCACGCTGGTGCCGGCCGCGCGGCCGGAGATCCGGATCGAGTCGAAGGACCTGTGCATCGGCGGCCTGATGTTCGGCACCCGCTACGCGCTGACCCTCACGGCCGGCATCCGCGGCGCCGCCGGCGGTCGCCTCGGCAGCGACCTGCACCTGACGATGACGCTGGCCGACCAGCCGGCGACGGTGGCGCTGACCGGCGACGGCTATGTGCTGCCGCGGACCGTCGCGACCGGCATCGAGGTGCAGACGGTCAACATCGCCCGGGTCAGGGTGCACGTCTTCAGGATGTCGCAGGCTTCGGCGGTCGCCAAGACGTCGCCCGACGCCGAGTATCCGCAGGTCGACCTGTCCGCCACATCGATGAACGGCTACGCGGTGCGGCAGCTCCGGGACGGGCAGGTGAGCCAGGTCTGGACCGGCACCATGGAGGTGGAACCGACGCGCAACGCCACCGTGCGCACCGCCTTCCCGATCGCCGGGATCATCCATGGCCAGCGCCCCGGGCTCTACCTGGTCACGGCCGAGAACGCCACCGTCCCCGCCTCCAGCAGTCCCGTTTCCGGCGACGGAACGAGCATGGCCTCCAACGAGACGGTGGCGACGCATTGGGTGAACGTCAGCGGCATCGGCCTGGGCACCATCGAGGGGAAGGACGGGCTGCACGTCGTGGCACGGTCGCTGGCGACCGGCCTGCCGACGCCCGGCGTGCAGGTGGTGCTGAACGCGGCGGGCCGCGACGTGCTCGGTGCCGCCACCACGGATGCCGACGGCGCGGTCGCGTTCGCGCCGGGCCTGATGCGGGGCAAGGGTGCCGAGGCACCGGCCAGCATCGTCGCCACCGGTCCGGCCGGCGATTACGCGTCGATCCAGTTCGGGGCGTGGTTCGACTTCTCGGATCGCGGCGCGGAGGGCCACGCGGTCGTGGGCCCGCAGCAGGCGATCGTGACCACCGAGCGCGGCGTGTACCGGCCGGGCGAGACGGTGCAGGCGACGGCGCTGCTGCGCGACCATCTGGGCGGCGCGATCCAGGACCAGCCGCTGATCCTGGCGCTCACCCGCCCGGACGGCGTGGAGGAGCGGCGGCTGAACCTGCCGGCACGGCAGGATGGCGGCTTCGTCACACCGCTCCGCCTCACGCCCAGCGCGCCGCTGGGCAGCTGGACGCTGCTCGCCTATGCCGACCCGACGGCGCCGCCGATCGGCCGGGCGAGCTTCGCGGTGCAGGATTTCGTGCCGCAGGTCCTGGCCGTCGACCTGTCGGGCCCGGCCTTCATCGTCCCCGGGACCCCGGCGCACGTCACCCTGGCCGGACGCTTCCTGTATGGCGCGCCGGCCGCCGGGCTGCATGGCGACGGCACCGCCAGGGTCGTCGCCGACCCGTCGCCGGTGCCGAACATGGCCGGCTACGTCTTCGGGCTGGCCGCGGACAGGGTGCCGGGAAAGCAGGCGACCCTCACCATTCCCGATGCCGACGCCGGGGGCAACGTGGCCATCGACGTCGCGCCCGATATCCCGAACGGGCTTTCGCTGCCGCTGATGGTCTCGGTGGAGGCGGGCATGCAGGATCCGGGCGGCCGTTCGGTCACGAAGCGGATCTCGATCCCGGTGCGGCGGTCGCGGCCGCTGATCGGGCTACGGCCGCACGATGCGGGCGGCGACGCCGAGCAGCAGACCGCGACGGTGGAGGTCGCCACGTTCGACCCCGACGGCAGGGGCGTCCCGGTGCACCACCTGACCTGGACGGTGATCCGCGAGAACGAGGTCTATGACTGGTTCGGCGACGACGGACGCTGGTCCTTCCGGGCGCATGTCATCGACGAGCCCATCTCGCAGGGCACGGTCGACACCGGGCCGGACGGGCGGGCGAGAATCGCGCCGGTGCTGGACCAGGCCCGCTACCGCGTGGTGGTGAGCGACACCGCCACCGGCGCCGCCACCTCCACGGAGCTGCATGTCGGCTGGTGGGCACCGCAGGCCACGGACGCGTCGCCGGACCGGCTGGACGTGGTAGCCCGGGACAGGGTGATCCGGCCCGGCGGCAGCACGACCGTCCACATCGCGCCGCGCTTCGCCGGCGAGGCGCAGGTCACGATCGCCGGCGACCGGGTGTTCTCGACGCGGACCGTGCACGTCCCGGCAACGGGGATCGACCTGCCGGTCACGGCGGACCCCGGTTGGGAGGGCGGGGCCTACGTGCTGGTCACGCTCTACCGGCCGCTCGACCGGCCGGCCCGGCCGCACGATCCGGTGCGCACGGTGGGGCTCGCCTGGATCGGCCTCGACGAGGGCGCGCACCGGCTCGACGTTTCAGTGGACGCCCCGGCGCTGGCACGACCCAGGCAGCGCTTGACGATCCCCGTGGTCGTCCACGGCGCGGCTCCCGGGGACCGGGCGCACCTGACCCTGGCCGCAGTCGACGAGGGGGTGCTGGGCATCACCGGCTACACCCAGGTGGATCCGTTCGACCTGCTGTTCGGCAAGCGGCGGCTGGGCATCGACGTGACCGACACCTATGCGCACCTGCTGGAGGGCTCGGCGCGGGCCGGACGCCTCCGCGAGGGCGGCGACGAGGGCTCGGGACCGACGGGGCTCGCCGTCACCAGCACCCGCATCGTCTCGCTGTTCTCCGGCGACGTGCGGCTGGACGGGCAGGGCCGCGGCACGGTGACGCTCGAGGTGCCCGACTTCGAGGGCCGGCTGCGGATCATGGCCACCGCCTGGTCGGCGGACGGCGTCGGCATGGCGACGTCCGGCACCACGATCCGCGACCCGGTGTTCCCCGACCTGTCGCTACCCCGCTTCCTGGCCCCGGGCGACACGTCGCACGACGCGGTGTCGATCGCCGATACCGACGGGCCGGACGGCACCTACAGCGTCTCGCTGCGGGCAAGCGGGGCGGTGCGCGTGGGAACCTGGATGTTCCAGGCCGAGCTGAAGCGCGGCCAGCGCCGGCAGTTCGCCACCGACCTCGCCGCGACGACCGCCGGGATCGGCCACATCGTGGCGACCCTGGTCGGCCCCGGCGTCGGGCCGCAACCCCTGGTGCGGGACTGGCGGATCGAGGTGCGCCCGGCCCACGCGCCGATGACCACCTCCACGCTGGTCAAGCAGATGCCCGGGGAGTCCCGGCGGGTCGATCCGGCCCTCCTCGCCGGCTACGATGGGGGCAGCACGACCCTCACGGTCGGCTATTCCGGCTTCGACGGCATCGACACGATCGGCCTGCTGCAGTCGCTGGAGACCGGCGGCTGGGGCTCGTCGGAGGATCTCGCCGCACAGGCCTGGCCGCTGATCCATTTCCGGGAGCCGGGCCTGATGGGACGCCTGCCGATCCCCGGCGGCGCGCTCGGCCGCATCCAGGAGGCGGTCGACACGCTGCTGGACCGGGAGGACGCCGCCGGCCGCATCGGGCAATGGCACCTGAACGACGGGGCCATGCTGCCCTGGACGCAGATCTACCTGGTCGACTTCCTGACCCGGGCGCGGGATGCGGGCCTGCGGGTCGATGCTAGCGCGCTCGAGCGCGCGCTGGACTGGCTCGACGAATCCCAGGTGCAGGGTGGCGTCCGGCAGAGCGACGACGACGCGGTGACGCCGGAAAGCCGTGCCTACGCGCTGTTCGTGCTGGCGCGGGCCGGCCGTCTCGACGCCCCGGCGATCCGCTCGATGCATGACGACCTGGTCGCCAGCACGGCCGGCGGACGCACGCTGTTCCTGTGGGGAAGTGCGAGCGCCGCCGCGACGAAGGCGGAACCGTTGGCGCTGGGCCACATGGCGGCGGCGCTGACGCTCGACGACCAGCGCGATGCCGGCCGCGAGGCGTTCACGATGGCGGTGGACAACCTGGGCCCGACCCGGGTCGGTCGGCCGTCGCTGTTCGACTGGACGTACTGGATCTACGTGCGCGACCTCGCCGGGGTCACCGCCCTGGCCGCCGATGCGCACGACGACCAGCTCGCCCAGGACCTGGTCGACCGGTTCGACCTGATGACGCTGTCGCCGCCGATGCTGAACGACCAGGAGAAGGCCGGGCTGCTCGACGTGGCGTCGTCGATGGACCGCGACGATCCCGGGCGGCGGATCACCGTGAACGGGAAGGCCGTCGGAACGCCGGTGCACCTGCCCGCCTCGTTCTCGCCGACCACGACCGAGCTGGACCAGGGCTACGTGGTCGCCAATGCCGGAACGAAGCCGATGTGGCTGACCACGACGGTGACCGGGACACCGACGACCGCGCCGCCGGAAACGGATGCCGGCTATTCGGTGGCGGTGCATGCGCAGACGCTGGACGGCAAGCCGTTCGACACCGGGCACCTGCGCCAGAACGATCGCTTCGTGGTTGTGATCTCCGGGCAGGCGGACGGCGACGACGTGCATCACACGATCCTCGTCGACCGGCTGCCGGCAGGGTGGGAGATCGAGAGCACGGTCGCACCCAAGCAGGACGGCTACGGCTTCCTGGGCGAGCTCACGCCGGCGCGGTCGGTGCAGGCGCAGGACGATCGCTTCTTCGCCGTGTTCGATACGGACCCGGAGAAGGACGTGGACCGCAGCGACCCGACCGCCCTGGAGCCCAACCAGTTCCGGCTCGCCTACGTGGTCCGCGCGGTGACGCCCGGGCATTTCGTGCGGCCGGAAACGGTGGCGACCGACCAGTACCGGCCGACCGTGATGGGACGCACCGCCGCCGCGACCACCGTCATCGACCCCAGATGAGGCGGCGCCTCGTCGCCGGGCTGCTGGCGGGGGTCGCCTGCGCGGCGGGGATGACGGCGCTCGATCGCCTGCGGCCGCCGGACCTGTCGCGCTATCGGGCCCGGTCGCTGGTGCTGCTCGACCGGGAAGGCCGCCTCCTGGACGGGAGGACCTCGTCCGACGACGCCTGGCGGATCGCGACGCGGCGCGGCGACGTCGACCCCGCCTACCTCCGGCTGCTGATGCTGACGGAGGACCGGCGCTTTCCGCTGCATCCGGGCGTCGACCCGTTCGCGATCGCGCGCGCGGCCGTCCAGCTCGCGGTCCGATGGCACGTCGTTTCCGGCGGCTCGACCCTGGCGATGCAGACCGCCCGCCTCCTGTCGCCGCATCGGCACGACCTAGTCGGCAAGCTGCGGGATGCGCTGCGCGCCCTGCAGCTCGAGGCCCGTTACGGCCGGGCCGGCGTGCTCGACATGTACCTGACGCTGACGCCGGAGGGCGGCAACATCGAGGGGGTCGAGGCGGCGTCGCTGCTCTACTTCGGTCATGGCCCCGCGCATCTCTCGCCGCGGGAGGCGGCCCTGCTGGTGGCGCTGCCACGCCGCCCGACGGCGTGGCGCCCGGACCGGTATCCCCTGGCCGCCGAGGCCGCGGCACGACACGTGCTGGATCGTGCGGGGATCGCGCCAGGCCTGGACCCGCAGCCGACGCGTCGGGTCTCGATGCCGCACGACGCGCCGGCGCTGCTGGCGCACGAATGGGCGCTCGGGCGCCGCGGCCGCGTTCGGACGACGATCGATGGCGATCTTCAACGTTCGGCGATGCGGATCTCGGCCGCCATGGAGCCGCCCGCGCATGGCGAGTTCGCGACGATCGTGACCCGGCACGACCACAGCGCCGCGGTCTGGATCGGCGGCAGCGGCGCCGCGGCGGGATGCCGCGGCTGCGCGGTCGACATGGTGACCGCGCATCGTTCGCCCGGATCGACATTGAAGCCGTTCGTCTACGGCATGGCCTTCGATGCCGGCGTGCTCACGCCGGAGACCGCGATCCGCGACGAGCGCCTCGGCTTCTCGGGCTACATGCCCCGGAACTTCGACCATGTGTTCCACGGCGTCAGCACCGCCCGCGTCGCCCTGCAGCAATCGTACAACCTGCCCGCGGTGCAGGTGCTGCGCCAGGTCGGGCCGGCCCGGCTCGTGGCCGGTCTCGCCGCCTGCGGGATCAGGATGGTCCTTCCCGCCGGCGCCACGCCCAACCTCGCCCTGGCGCTCGGCGGCGGCGGGATCACCATGCGCGACCTGGCGAGCCTCTATGGCTCCCTGGATGATGGCGGCCAGGTCCATCCGGTCATCGTCGAGATGTCCGCGCGCGACGCCGGCACGCGCCTGATGGAGCCGCGCGCGGCGAGGGAGGTGGCCGAGATCCTGCGTGGCACGCCCCCGCCGGCGGGCGTGGTCGATTGGACCGCGCACGGCGTGGCGTTCAAGACAGGGACTTCCTACGGACAGCGCGATGCCTGGGCCGCCGGCACCACGCCGGACTGGACGGTGATCGTTTGGGCCGGCCGTCCCGATGGCACCGCATCGCCCGGCATCACCGGACGCGGAACGGCGGCACCGCTGATGGCGCGGATCCTCGACGTGCTGCAACAGGACGAACCCGGCCGGACGGAGGCCGTGTCCCCGCTGCCGCGGTTGAACCTGCTGTCGCCCTCGTTGCGCAGCCTCGGCACGGACGACGGGCCGCACCTGCTGGCGCCGCTTCCCGGATCCGTGGTGGAAAGCATGGAGCAGGACGGCGTCATGGCGCCGATCGGGCTGGAAGCGTCCGGCGGCGTGACGCCCTATCGCTGGATGGTCAACGAGGTGCCGGTGCGGGCATTGCCGGGTGGCACCCCATCGTGGTCACCTGACGGGCCGGGCTTCGCGCACGTCTCGGTCACGGATGCTGCCGGCCGAAGCAGCGCCACCGATATCCGCGTCCGATAGGGTCGTCCGGCGACACCAGGGGTACCTGCGCACGCGCAAGACGATCGTGTTGCCGCAGATGGCTCGTTGGTCGGCAATGTTGGGCCGAGGGAAAGCCAAGACCTGATCTCCCGGAAGGCAGGGGGTGTCGAGCATTCACCGGCCCACCTCGTGCGACGCCCCCAGACCCCGTCCCCCAACGCGCCCGGCAGCCACGCCGACAGGCCGGGCTCCTCGCCACGGTGATGATGCCGTTCGCGGCCAGCGTGGACGCGGGGGCTATCTTCCGGCGGCGACCGCGTGATGATGGCGAATGCCAAGGAAAGGAGGACGACCATGACTGATCCACTGATCCGGCACCCCTCGATCGCGCCCACCCGCCCGGGCGAGCTGCTGGCCGAGGGCGTGATCTCCGCCACCGGCCGGAGCAAGGCCGGGATCGCGCGCCTGCTCGGCCAAGCTGCCGTAGATGCCTGACTACGAGCTCTACTACTGGTCCGTGCCCTTCCGTGGCCAGTTCGTCCGCGCCGTCCTGGCCCACGCCGGGAAGACCTGGACGGAGAAGGGCGACGAGGCGATCCTGAGGCTGATGGACGGTCCGGTGGCGGACATGCCGGCCCCGTTCGTGGCACCGCCCCTGCTGGTCGATAGGACGGCAGGCTTCGCCATCGCCCAGATGCCGGCCATCATCCTCTACCTCGGCGAGACGCTCGGCCTTCTGCCAGCCACCCCGGCCCTGCGCGCCATGACCATGAAGGTCGTCACCGACGCCAACGACGTGATCGACGAGATCACGCTGCAGGGCGGCCGAGACATGTGGACGCAGAGGCGGTGGGAGGACTTCATCCCGCGCCTGAGGCGGTGGATGTCGATCTGGGAGGAGACGGGCCGGCGCCATGGCCTCACGGCGGACGCCGGTCACCTGCTGGGCGGCGAGGCTCCGGCCATCGCCGACGTCGTGACCGCCATCCTGTGGTCGACCATGACCGAGCGCTTCCCGAGGATCGGTGCCGTTCTCGAGGAGGCTGCCCCGATGACCGCGGCCTTATCGCGGCGGATCTCCGCCCTGCCCCCGTTGGCCGAGCTGGCTGCCAGGGCGCGCCAGGACTACGGCGATGCCTACGCGGGTGGCCAGATCGGCAAGTCGATGCGCAAGGTCCTGGGCGCCTGAGCCGGGATGAGCGCAGACGCGCGGTGGCCCGCCCCACAATGGTGGTCCTTGGATCGGTGTTGGGTGTCGCGAGCCAACCCGACCCGGTCCCGCCGCGGTGACCGCCTGCTCACCGCCGGCCGGGACACGACGCCCCCGCGGACGGCCGCGCGTCCCATACATTGTCTTGCTGGAACGATCGGAATAGGCAGGGTACCGGTCGATACGGAACGGGGACGGTGGGATACGAGGTCGAGATCACCCGAGATCCCTTCCACAGCCGCAAGGGGGAAGGGCCGCGCATCCATCTCGAGGAATGGTATGACGTGGTCCAGCGGGACCACGAACTGCAGTTCGTGGTCCCGAGCCAGCCGGAACGCCATCCACCGCTCTCGGTGCGATGGACCCCGCATCCGGAAGCGGCCTCCGAGGACGCCCCGAACTGGCTGCACTACGGGCTTGGCACCCTCGACGCGAAGTATCCCGACCAGCCGATGATCCGGAAGATGGTCGAGCTGGCCGTCAGGCTGAAGGCGGTCGTGGTAGGCGACAACGGCGAGCTCTACCAGTTCGACGGGAACGGCGAGGTCGTCGCTCGGGAGGAGGGTCCGCCGACCGCCCCTGGACCGACACTCTACGGGTTTGGCGCCGGCTTCTGCCGCGACCTGACCACCCTGGTCGCGGCCAGCCCCGCGACCGGCGCGATTTCGCATTATACCTGGTACCTGGGCTTCCTGACCTCGTTCAACCAAGTGCGCCATGCCCGCGGCGAGGCCGTCGTGAACTACCCGCTCACCATGGAGCGCGCCACCGAGGACCAGGCCTTCCTCCGCTCCTACAGCGTCGAGCACCCCGACACCCGCTTCGTGCAGGCCGTTCTCGCCCTGATCCGGATGCACGACCTGCGCCTGAACCCGTGACGACCTACGGCCTGACCCGCCGGCCGGCTCCTGGTAAAGACTCGCGCGGATGTCGGTCTGCTTGGAAGCCTGACCAGTCGCGACTCATGCCCACCTCAAGCGCGGCAAGCCGGCCGACGCCCGGTCGCCGTCGGTCAGCCTCATGGCTGCAGCGTCCCGCGGGCGATCCAAGCGTTCCAGGTCCTGATGGCAGCGCCGCAAGGTCGGCCGGGATTGTACGCTCGAGCCGAGCGCATGCCGCCAGGCTTCTGGTGGAGGCGGCAGATCAGGGGAATGAGGCAATCCCGTCATCCGGCTGGGCCAGATCGGGCCCATGACCCTGGTGCGCCGAATTTAGCCTGTCCGTTCATGCTTCAGGCGCATAGTGCCTCATGACATCATCACCGACGTCCATGCTGCGACGCCTGTCGCAGGGATCGCAGTCCGTCGTCCTCGCCGGCGTGGTCCATGGGCTCCATGCCGCCGGCCCCCATGCCGCGTCGGCCTTCGGCGGATGGCTGGCGCAGGTCATAGGACGCAGGTCATCCGCGTCCCGGATCGCCGATCGGAACCTGCTCCAGGCGCTGCCCCAATTGAGCGCGCCCGACCGGACCAGGATCATCCGCGCCGTCTGGGACAACCTTGGTCGGACGGTCGCCGAGCTGCCCCATCTCGCCTCGTTCAAGCGCACGGCGACGGGACCCGGATGGGAGATCGAGGGCGAGGAACACATCGAGGCGCTGAAGAACGACGGAACCCCGGCCCTGTTCTTCTCCGGGCACTTCGGCAGCTGGGAGATGATCCTGCCGATCGCCGCGAGTCTCGGCCTGCCCGTCTCCGGCTTCTACCGTGCCACCTCCAACCCAGGGGTCGACGCCATCATCCAGTCGTTGCGGATGAGGGCGCTCGGACCCCGCACCAAGATGTTCGCCAAGGGCGCCCGAGGGGCCCGGGGCGCCCTTGCGCATCTGCAGGCCGGCGGATCGCTGGGTCTGCTCGTCGACCAGAAGATGAACGATGGCATCTCGGTGCCGTTCTTCGGCCGGTCTGCCATGACGGCGCCGGCGCTGGCCCAGCTGGCACTCCGCTTCGGCCTTCCCGTCCTGCCCGTGCACGTGGTTCGTCTGGGTGGGGATCGGTTCAGGATGGTATGCGAGGCGCCCATCGACATCTGCCGCACGGGAAACCGCCGCGCCGACATCCACACGCTCTCGCTCATGGTGAACGCGACGCTGGAACGCTGGATCCGGGAGCGGCCCGAGGCCTGGCTGTGGTTGCATCGTCGCTGGCCGAAGGACGATCCTCGGCCGGCTTCCTGGGAGGCCGCGCACCCAAGGCGAGGGGGGGTCGTCGCCTGATCGCCGCTCCGGTGACGTCGGAAGCGGAATGAGCCGGACGTCGACAGGATCGCGATGTCGTTTTCGGCGGCGGGGCCGACGTCCCCATCGCCCCCCATCGGGGCTGACCATGCTGCCACCGCCACGCCGGTAGTGCGCTGGAAGACAGCGTTTTCCACGTATGCTGCAGCCTGCTCGGGCTAGCCGCTTTTGCCCGAGTCTGTTCCTCGGCCCGGCCTTCCTTTTCTCCCCTACCCCGCTTGCCCCCATGCCGTGTGGCCCTGTCAGCAGCGGTGATGCGCTTGATGGATTGGATAGCGCACGGGGCGGTGCAGGAGATCTCAGCCGCCCGTCTGCGCGGCGGTAGCGCAGCCGGCTGGCCCGGACGAGCGGGGTCTCCCTGTTGCACCATGAGGAGTTGCGGGGGTTCGATCCGGCGGCGCGGCGTCGGGTGACGTGAGGGTGCAGGACCTGTGCCTCATGCCAAGCACGGCGGCACCGTCCGTCTGCCGCCGGGTGGACCGTCGGGCCATAACCATCGGGGCCGGCGATGTCGTGGTGCTGCCCGCCAGCACGCGGCAAGTCGACGTCCAACTGGAAGACTTCAACGGGTGACGTTCAGGTCACGGGTTGGATGGAGAACAACGCCTCCACGGTGGTCTCCAGCACCGCGGCCAGCCCAGGCGCCAGCAGCACGGACGGCATGAAGACAGCGTTCTCGACGGTGTTGATCGTCTTGCGCGAGACGCCGATCCGGATCGCCAGCTCGGCCTGCGTCAGATCATGACGCATCCGCGTCTCGCGGATCGCGGTGGCGAGGCGCCGTCCGTCGGTGCCCGATGGAGCGCGGCCGCCGCCGTTCGCCGGCGGTCTCAAGGTCGGGCATGGGTTGCGATCCAAGCGAAGGCAGCAACCCGGTAACCCTGGAGGTTCCATGCTCAGCATTTGCCATCCCCGCCGTCACGAGCGGAGCGATGCCTGCTGTTCCGGCGAGCGGGCAGATGGCCAATGCTACCGGCCGCTGGTCGAGACGGCGTGCCGGACGGCCTCCAGGGCCTGCGGCGAACTGAACATCGCCGTGGCATCGTGGCCGACGCCGGGCACCTCCCGCAGCGTCCAGCCGAACCGCCACCCGTGGCTACCCGCGACCCGCTGCGCCATCTGGAAGGCGTCGAGCCCGCGGACATGGCGGTTCGGTCCCTGCGCCATCGCCCCGGGGCTGGTCGCCAGGTCCCGCGTGCCGGTGTCGGCGGTGCCCAGCAGCACCGTCACCGGCTGCGCCAGGTAGGCGCGCAGCGCCGCATCCGTGGCGGCCTCCGTGCCGCCGAGGCCGTATGGCGCCTCGACCGCCGTGCTGGGCAGGACCCACGTGGACGGGTTGGCCAGGATGATGCCGACGGCCCCGGTCGGCACGAAGGCGGCGACCCGACCCAGGAACTGCGCGCCGGCGGAGTGGCCGATCAGGACGACGGGCAGGTCGGGCTGGCCCGCCGCACGCCGTGCCCAGGCCACCAGGGGCGGGACCAGATCGACCGTCCGATCGCCCGCGGCCTCGCTGGCCGTGCCGCCGTACTGGTAGAGGTCGCGCGGGAACTGCGTCCGGTCGAACTCGGGAGCGATCACGATGGCGCAGGCTCGATCCGCCAGCGCCGCGGCATGGTCGCGGTAGGCCGCCGCATCGCGCTCCATGCCATGGAACACCAGCAGCAGCGACCGCGGCCGGCATCCGGCCGGACGGTGGGTGAACACCGTCAGCGCGATGCCGCCAAGCGTGGCGACCTGCCGTCCGTCGCCGGGGGCCAGCGACCCGGATCCCGTTGGCGTGGAGGCGGTGCAGGCGGCCGGACAGGTCAGCGTCAAGGCCAGCAGCCAGCGATGGAGCAGCCTGGACAGGTGAGCGGTCCTCTTCGCTGGTGGCACCGGAGCGCCCTCGGTGCAGGTGCGGGTGCGCAGGGGACGGTCAGCTTAGATGACGGTGATCGCCTATCCGCAAACCGAGGCCGATATGTCGGATGCCGGGATCATCCTGCCTCCCTCGCGGCGGCCGATCGTCAAGCGGGACATCGGGTTCGGGCTGGGGTCAGCGCGGGATAAGGGCACGAGATGTTCGGGAGACGGGGAGGAATGGCCGATGCACGGTCATCCTGCCGCTGGCGCATCTCCGCCGTCGCTGATCCGTTGGATACGACCCTGTCCCCCTGTCTGCTGGAGCCTGAACCGCATGAGCCTCGATGCCCTCCAGCCTGGCCACGTCGCGGCCGTCACCGGCGGCGCATCCGGCATTGGGCTGGCCGCCTGCCATGCCTTCGCCGCCCGCGGCCTCGCCCTGGCCG
>CAXUBN010000017.1:0-18922 GCA_964249255.1 uncultured Acetobacteraceae bacterium
CTCCTGACCCGCGCCGGCGAGTACCTGAAGAAGGGTGCGGGCTCGGCGGCGGCGAGGGGGGCGGCGCCGAGGCCCGCACCATCCGGATCATCCCCAACCCGCAGAACAACGCGCTCCTGGTCTACGCCACCGCGCAGGAGAACGACACGGTCGGCCAGATGCTGCGCAAGATTGACATCCTGCCGCTGCAGGTGCGCATCGACGCGGTGATCGCCGAGGTGACGCTGGACGATGCGCTCCAGTACGGCACCCAGTTCTTCTTCAAGTCGGGCGGCATCAACGGCATCCTCAGCAACAGCACGCAGACGCTCACCGGCACGCTGGCCACCGCCGCCTTCAACACCACCCTGCCCGGCTTCGTGATCGGCAGCGCGTCCGGCAACGGCGGGGCGCCGTTCGCGATCAACGCGCTGCAGGCGGTCACCACCGTGCACATCCTGTCGTCGCCCGAGCTGCTGGTGCTCGACAACCAGACCGCGCAGCTGCAGGTCGGCCAGCTGGTGCCGATCCAGACCGGCTCGCAGACCAGCGCGCTCGGCACCGGCTCGGTGTTCAACCAGGACACCTACCAGCCGACCGGGGTGATCCTGCAGGTGACGCCGCGGGTCAACGATGGCGGTCTGGTCACTTTGGACGTGTCGCAGCAGGTCAGCTCGGTGGCGACGCCGGCCAGCAACACCATCACCAACCCCACCTTCAACAACCAGTCGGTGATCTCGCGCATCGTGGTGCAGGATGGCCAGACCGCGGGCCTGGCCGGGCTGATCACCGACCAGTCGAGCCGTCTCAACCAGGGCGTGCCCTGGCTCAAGGACATCCCGGTGCTGGGCTTCCTGGCCGGCAACCAGGCCAACAGCCGGCAGCGCACCGAGCTGCTGATCCTGATCACGCCGCACGTCGAGCGCGACCAGCGCGACGCGCGCGCATTGACCGAGGACCTGCGCGACAGCCTAGTCAACGCCGCCGCGGTGCCGGACGAGCTGGGACCGCAGCGCCAGACCGGCAGCTCGGACCCGCAGCGCCGCGTCCGCAACGGCCTCGGGCTCGGGCCCTGACCCACGGATCCGGCGCCCGGCTTGCGGGCGAGCGCGGCTTCGCGCTGCTGATCGTGCTGTGGACCCTGGTCATGGTCTCGCTGCTGGTCAGCGCGATCACCGCGGCCGGCGGCGGTCGGCTGCGGCAGGCCGCCGCACTGCGGCGCAACGCCCAGCTCGACGCCGAGGCCGCCGGCGGCGTGCAGGAGGCGGTGTTCCACCTGCTCGACGCCGGCCGCGACCATTGGCCGGCCGACGGCGGTCCGCATCGCGTGGAGCAGGCCGGTACGCGGCTCACCCTGCGCATCGACAGCGAGACCGGCAAGATCAACCCCAACCGCGCCACGCCGCAGCTGCTGGCCGGCCTGCTGCAGGCGGTCGGCGCCGACGGACGGCAGGCCGGCGCGATCGGCACCGCCATTGCCGCCTGGCGCTTCCCCGGCGGGCAACAAACCTTCAGCGCGATCGGCGGTCCGCAGCCGGGGGCGACGGTGGTCCCCGGCCGCGATTACCGGCCGCCCGGCGCGCCGTTCGAGTCGATCGCCGAGCTGGGTCTGGTGGAGGGCATGACGTCGGCCCTCCTGAAGGCGGTGGCACCGTTCCTCACGCTCTACCACGACGGCGATCCGGACCTGCCCTCCGCCGGCCCGGTGGTGCGGCAGGCGATCGAGCTCGCCGCCGGCCCCGGCGCCGTGTCCATCGATGACCCCGCCACCGACCAGCCGCAGCACCGCGACGAGACGGTGGTCGCCGTCACCGCGGTCGCCGAGGATGGGGCAGGGCACCGCGCGATGCACCGCGCGATCGTGCTGACCGGCACCGGCGAGACCCCCGACCACCGGCCGTTCCGCATCATGCAGTGGGACGCGCCCGCCGGCTGATGCGCGGCTCGCCGGCTGTGGACCTGCGCCGGCGTTTGCCCTAATCGCGGGGACGGCTGCACCGAGACGAACCCGCCCATGCCCATCGCACTCGTCACCGGCATCACCGGCCAGGACGGCGCCTATCTCGCCGCCCTGCTGCTCGAGAAGAACTACCGGGTGGTCGGCATGGCGCGCCGGTCCGCATCCGCCGACATGGTCAGCGCCCGGCTGCGCTGGCTGGGCGTGCTGGACCGCGTCGAGCTGGTGGACGGCGACCTGCTCGACCTGTCGTCGCTGATCCGCATCGTGCGCGAGGTGGAGCCGGACGAGGTCTATAACCTGGCGGCGCAGAGCTTCGTCGCCGCGTCCTGGCAGCAGCCGCTGCTGACCGGGCAGGCCACCGGCATCGGGGCGGCCAACATGCTGGAGGCGGTGCGGCTGGCGTGCCCGCACGCGCGCTTCTATCAGGCCTCGTCGTCGGAGATGTACGGGCTGATCCAGGAGCGGGTGCAAACGGAGCGCACCCCGTTCTATCCGCGCTCGCCCTATGCGGTGGCCAAGCTGTACGCGCACTGGATGACGGTGAATTACCGGGAAAGCTTCGGCCTCCACGCCTCGTCCGGCATCCTGTTCAACCACGAAAGCCCGCTGCGCGGCATCGAGTTCGTGACCCGCAAGGTCACCGACGGCGTGGCCCGCATCAAGCTGGGCCTGGCCGACCGGTTGCCGCTGGGCAACCTCGACGCCACCCGCGACTGGGGCCACGCGCGCGACTACGTGCGCGCCATGTGGTTGATGCTGCAGCAGGAGAAGGCGGACGACTACGTGGTCGCCACCGGCCGCACCACCTCCATCCGTGAGCTGTGCCGGATCGCCTTCGCCGAGGCGGGGCTCGCGTACCAGGACCACGTGGTCACCCGCTCCGACCTGATCCGTCCGGCCGAGGTCGACGTGCTGCTGGGCGACAGCTCCAAGGCCCGGGACCGGCTGGGCTGGCGCGCCGAGACCAGCCTCGAGGAGATGATCGCCGAGATGGTCGAGGCGGACCTGCGCCGGCATCGCGACCGGCCTGGCCATGCCGCCCCCGCCGCGGCCCCCCTGGTCCGGCCGCTGGCGGTGGGCTGAGCGCCGGCTTCGCAACCCATGACGCCGGAGTGATGGTGACCGTTCGCCGCATCCTGGTCACCGGGCTCGCCGGCTTCGCCGGCCGGCATCTTGCGCCCGTGGTGGCGGAGCAGCTGCCCGGGGCCGAGCTGCTGGATCTAGGCTGCGACCTCACCGACGCCGACGCGGTGCGCGACACCGTGCGCCGGCTTCGCCCCGACGCCTGCCTCCACCTGGCGGCGATCGCGGCGGTCCCGATTGCCCGCGCCGACCCCGATCGCGCCTGGACGGTCAACCTGCACGGCACGCTGTCCCTGGCGCGGGCGTTCCGCGACCTCGTCCCCGCAGCTCCGTTCCTCTTCGTGTCCAGCGGCGACGCGTATGGCGCCTCGTTCCGGCTGGAGCGGCCGCTGGACGAGACCGCCCTGTTGTCGCCGGTCAACACCTATGGCGCCACCAAGGCGGCCGCCGACCTGGCCGTCGCCGCCATGGCGGCCGAGGGCTGGCCCGCGATCCGCCTGCGGCCGTTCAACCATGCCGGTCCCGGCCAGAACGCCGACTTCGCGATCCCGGCCTTCGCGCGCCAGATCGCGCTGATCCGCGCCGGCCGCCAGGAGCCGGTACTGCGGACCGGCAACCTCCAGGCGTTCCGCGACTTCCTCGACGTCCGCGACGTGTGCGCGGCCTATGCGCTGTGCCTGCGCCACGCCGACCGGTTCGAGCCGGGCAGCATCATGAACATCGCGTCCGGCACCGCGCGGCGAATCGGCGACGTGCTGGGCGGCCTGCTGGCGGTGTCGGACGTATCGGTCCGGATCCTGCACGATGCCGGGCGAGCCCGACCGACCGACATCCCGCTGGCGATCGGCGATGCGCGCATGCTGCGCGACCGGCTCGGCTGGCAGCCGCGGATCGCCTGGCAGCAGACCCTGCGCGACGTGATCGACGATTGGACGCTGCGCATCGCCGAGGAGGGGTAAAGGTGGATACCCTATTGGCCGACTGCCTGGTCGAACGGTTGTTCCGCTACCTAGCGGTCACCAGCCAGAGCGATGCCGCCGCCGCCCTGCCCAGCACGCCGGGCCAGCACGAGCTGGCACGCCTGCTGGAGGCTGAGCTGGCAGCGCTCGGGCTCGTCGATGTCCGCCGCGACGACCATGCCATCCTGACCGCCCGGCTGCCCGGCACCCGGGCCGGGGCGCCGCGGATCGGCTTCTGCGCGCACCTGGACACGGTCGATGTCGGGCTGTCGCCGCACGTCCACCCGCGCCTGGTTCGCTTCACCGGCGAGGATCTGTGCCTGAACCCGGAGCGCGACATCTGGCTGCGCACCGGTACCCATCCGGAGATCCTGCCCTATACGGGACAGGACGTGATCGTCAGCGACGGCACCAGCGTGCTCGGGGCCGACAACAAGGCGGCGCTGGCCGTGATCATGACCCTGCTGGACAGGCTGGTCCGCGAGCGGCCGCTGCACGGCGACGTTTGCATCGCCTTCGTGCCGGACGAGGAGATCGGCCTGCGCGGCGCAAAGGCGCTGCCGCTCGATCGCTTCCCCGTGGACTTCGCCTACACCATCGACGCCTGCGCGGAAGGTGAGTTCGTCGCCGAAACCTTCAACGCGGCGCAGGCGACCGTCACGATCGAGGGCGTCGTCGCGCATCCGATGTCGGCCAAGGGGGTGCTGGTCAACCCGGTTCTGGTCGCCGCCGACCTGATCGGACGGCTCGACCCGCGCGACACACCCGAGCACACCGCCGGCCGCGACGGCTATTGCTGGGTCAACGCCGTCACCGCCAACGCCGCCACGGCACGGCTGACCATCGCGATCCGCGATCACGACGACCGCCGCTTCGCGCAGCGCAAGGCGTTGGTGGCGGACGTCGTGGCAGCGACGGCACGCAGCCATCCCCGCGCCCGGCTCGACTGCGCCATCGACGACACCTATGCCAACATCGCCTCCTGCCTGGGCTCGGACCGGCGCAGCGTCGAGCTGATGCAGGCCGCATTCGATGCGCTCGGCATCGTGCCGAACGTGATCGCCATGCGCGGCGGCACAGACGGTTCGGCGTTGTCGGCGCGAGGCATCGCCACGCCCAACTACTTCACCGGCGCGCACAACTTCCATTCGCCATTCGAATTCCTGCCAGTGCCCTCCTTCGTCCGGTCCTACCAGGTCACCGCGCGCATCGTCGCTCTTGCCGCACGCTGATGCGGCGCGGATGACACGCACGCGGGAGCGGGGTCGTTTACCGATGAATTATTAGCCGCTCCTTCATGGAAACGGTGCAGCATCGGCACGTCTCCAGAGGGGCCATCATGAACCCGTTCCTGCTGATCCCGACCAAGCCCGCTGCCACCGACCTGCTGCCGCCGGACGAGGGCAAGTCCTCGCTGCGGATGATGCGGTTGCACGAGGATCTGACCGCGCTGGCGACCGAGATCGACAGCGCCGGCTGGGCCAGCGTCACCATCGTGCAGACGCCGGACCGGTTGCAGGTGTCGGGCCAGGGCAGCGGCGAGAGCGTCACCCCGCTGCTGGCGATGGCGCTCCTGGCCGACCTGGAGCGGATGATCGCCGCCGCCGAGAAGGTGCGCGCCAGCCTGCCCCCAGTCTGGCGGCAGCGCCTGATCGGGTAAAAAGGCCAGGGGCCCTGCCCCTGGCCCCCGCCAAAAGCTGAGGCTTTGAAAACCGATCTCATGGGATCCAAGGGCCGTGGCCCTTGGCGGGTCCAGGGCAGGGCCCTGGCCTTGTTCCTTGCCTATGCGGCCAGAAGCTTCTCTGCCAGGGCGGTATGGAGCTGGTCGGCCTGCTTGGCCTCCTCCAGGCTCTTCTGCATCTCCTGCTGCGTCTGGCTCAGCCCGAGATGCTTGGCATAGTTGCCAAGGGTACCGAAGGCCGCGATCCAGTAGTGCAGCGCCAGCTGCCCGGCGGCGACGATGCCGAGATCACGGCTCTGGTCGTCCTGCGCCTCCTGCCGGATCCGGCGGCTGACCTCGTAGTGCGCGTCCAGGATCGGGTTGCCGTGGTTCTCGCCGCCGCCGACCTCGTCGATCGCTCGGCCGATGCGATGCGCCCACGTTTCCGAAACCTGGTTCCCAGTCTGCAGCGCCGCCTTGAGCTCGGGATGCTTGGCATCGCTCTCGATCTCCGCGGTCGCCTTCTTGGCCACCTCGCCGCCGGCCTGCAGCGCCTGCAGGCCCTGCACCACGAGGGTCCTGATGTTCTGGTCTGCCATGCGATCAAACTCCAGCCCGGTCATCGGGCGGCGGTCGAACGTCGGCAAACTCCGGGGCGTTTGGTCAGGACGGGCTCACCTGACCTTGAGGGTGCGCACGATCGGGCGAGCGATGCCGGAGGCTGCGGAACGACACCAGCTTGCGCTGCCCCCCGTCCCACAGCGCCAGGCGCGGGCACTTGAGGCTGGCGCGCAGCGTGAGCCGCGGCACCGCCTGCAGCGGCGGGTTTGCCTCGTGGCAGGCACGCAGGCGGTAGTTCGGGATGCGGCTCGACAGATGGTGGATGTGGTGGAAGCCGATGTTGCCGGTCAGCCAGTGCAGCACCCGCGGCAGGTCATAGAACGACGAACCCTGCAGCGCTGCGGTGTGGAAATCCCAGGCCGGCTTGGCCTGCCAGTAGGTGTCCTCGAACTGGTGCTGCACGTAGAACAGCCAGATGCCGATGGTCGCTGCCAGCAGCACGACCGGCAGCCAGCCGAGCAACAGCGGCACCGGCCCGAGGGTCACGACCAGCAGGGTCGCACCCGCCAGCAGCCCGAGATCGGTGCCGAGCACGCTGGCCCAGTCCCGCCAGCGCCGCCAGGGGCTACCGCTCGGGATGCGCTGGCTGATCAGGAAGTACCAGGTGGGCCCGACCCCGAACATCACCGCCGGATGGCGGTAGAGCCGGTAGCCGAGGCGCTTGCGCCGGGGAAGCGCCTCGTACTCGTCGAGGGTCAGCGTGGTGATGTCGCCGATGCCGCGCCGGTCCAGGTTGCCGCTGCCGGCATGGTGCGCCGCGTGGCTGCCGCGCCAGAACCGGTACGGCGTCAGCGTCAACAGGCCAAGTGCCGCGCCCAGCAGGTCGTTGGCCCAGCGCGCCGGGAAGAACGAGCCGTGGCCGCAATCGTGCTGGATCATGAACATGCGCACCACCAGGAACGCCGCCACCGGCACCAGCAGCAGCACCCACCACAGCCCCCAATGGAGGCCGGCCATGATCGCCGCCATCGCCAGTGCGAGCGGCAGCGCCGTGGTGATGAGCTGGAAGCTGGCTGCCCAGCCGTTCGGCTTCAGGTAGGGTGCCACCATGGTGCGCCACGATGCCGTCGACAGGGGCAGGATGATGGACGCGGACTTGGACTGGTGCATGCGGGATTCGACAGACTGGTTCGAGGGCTGAAACCGGGGATGGGCATCACCCTAGCCCGAACGGCACCCACCTGTCTGTCGGTCATGGCATCCGTCGGATGAAGGATTGGTAAATTCGGCGGAATGGGGTGCGACCAGAATCGGCATCGGGCATGATCCTGGCCGGGATCATGATCCGGCACGATGGGCCGGCCGACATCGATGGCGGGATTGCCGCGACCCATCTTGCGCTGCGGGGCGGCGGGCGACACATCGTGTTCCGGATGTCGTGATCGAGTCTATGCCCTGGATGGCTGGGGTTTGCCGTCCCGGGATGGGGCTCAGCCTCGGCGGTCTGGCAGCGGCCACGGACGGGATGCCGACCGTCAACCCCATCGAACGCCGAGAGGACCTGCGCCCATGTCAGACTTCTTCACCCGCACCCTTTCGGACGACCCGTTGGTGGCTCGCGCGCTGCAGGCCGAGCTGCGGCGCCAGGACGACGGCATCGAGCTGATCGCCAGCGAGAACATCGCGTCCCCCGCCGTGCTGGCCGCGCAGGGCTCGGTGCTGACCAACAAGTACGCCGAGGGCTATCCCGGCCGCCGCTACTACGGCGGCTGCGCCGAGGCCGACATCGTCGAGACCGCCGCGATCGATCGCGCCACCCGGCTGTTCGGGTGTGCCTACGCCAACGTGCAGCCCCATTCCGGTGCTCAGGCCAACACCGCGGTGATGCTGGCACTGCTCAAGCCGGGCGAGACCTTTCTCGGCATGGCGATCGACGCCGGCGGCCACCTCACCCATGGCGCCAAGCCCACCGTGTCGGCGAAGTGGTTCAACGCGGTGCAATACGGCGTGCGGCGCGAGGATGGGCTGCTCGACTACGAGCAGGTCGAGAGCCTGGCGCGCGAGCGCCGGCCGAAGCTGATCATCGCCGGCGGCTCGGCGATCCCGCGCCAGATCGACTTCGCCCGGTTCCGCCGGGTCGCCGACGCGGTCGGCGCGCTGCTGATGGTGGACATGGCGCACTTCTCCGGCCTGGTGGCGGGCGGCGCGCACCCGAGCCCGTTTCCGCACGCCCACGTGGTCACCACCACCACGCACAAGACGCTGCGCGGCCCACGCGGCGGCATGATCCTATGCGACGACGAGGCGCTGGCGAAGCGGTTCAACTCGGCCGTGTTCCCAGGCACCCAGGGCGGCCCGCTGATGCACGTGATCGCCGCCAAAGCGGTGGCGTTCGGCGAGGCGCTGCGCCCGGACTTCCGCGATTATGCCGCCCAGGTGGTGGCCAACGCCCAGGCGCTGGGCGAGGCTCTGATGGCACGCGGCCACGACCTGGTCACCGGCGGCACCGACACGCATCTGGTGCTGCTCGACCTGCGACGCGCGGGACTCACCGGCAAGGCGGCCGAGGCCTCGCTGGAGCGCGCCGGCCTCACCTGCAACAAGAACGGCATCCCGTTCGATCCGCTGCCGCCGGCGCAGACCAGCGGCATCCGGCTGGGCTCGCCCGCCGCCACCACGCGCGGCTTCCGCGAGGCGGAGTTCCGGCAGGTGGCGAACCTGATCGCCGACGTGCTGGACGGGCTGCGTCGCGATGGGGACGACAATACGGCGGCCGAGACGGCGGTTCGCGAGCAGGTGCGGGCGTTGTGCATGCGTCACCCACTTTATCCGGCACGCATCGCCCGGGCCGCCTAGCGGTGGGCGACGTGGCGGCCGCGGTCGGGACGGGCCCCGTTCCCGTAACCGCCTCGGTGCTGGTGCAGGCCGCGGCCGCCCGCACCCCGCTGCACGCCCTGCATGTCGAGCTCGGCGCCCGGATGGTGCCGTTCGCCGGCTACGACATGCCGCTGCAGTACCCCACCGGGATCCTGAACGAGCACCTGCATGTGCGCGCCGCCTGCGGCCTGTTCGATGTGTCGCACATGGGCCAGCTGCTGCTCCATCCACGCTCCGGTGAGGTGCGTGACGCCGCGCTGGCGCTGGAGCGGCTGGTGCCGGCCGACATCGCCTCGCTGCCGCCGGGCCGGCAGCGCTACGCCCTGTTCACGGCGGCGAACGGTGGTATCCTGGATGACCTCATCGTCGCCAACCTGGGCGACGCGCTGTTCCTGGTGGTAAACGCGGCCTGCAAGACGGCCGACATCGCCCACCTGCAGGCACATCTAGACGATTCCTGCCGGATCGAGATCCTGGCCGAGCGCACCCTGATCGCGGTGCAGGGATCGGGCGCGGAGGCGGCGCTGGCTCGGTTGGCGCCCGAAGTCGCGGCGATGCGGTTCATGGACGTGCGCCGGATCGACCTCGGCGGTTATGGCTGCACCGTGTCGCGGTCCGGCTACACCGGCGAGGACGGGTTCGAGGTCGGGCTGCCCGACGCGGCCGCCGAGGCGGTGGTGCGTCGCCTGCTGCAGGATCCGGCGGTGCGGCCGATCGGGCTTGGCGCCCGCGACAGCCTGCGGCTGGAAGCGGGACTCTGCCTGTACGGCATCGACCTGGATGCCGACACCACCCCGGTGGACGCGGCGCTCGAATGGTCGATCGGGAAGGGCCGGCGCCATGGTGGTGCCCGCGCCGGCGGCTTTCCGGGCGCCGAGATCGTGCTGCGACAGCTGGCCCAGGGGAGCGACCGCCGCCGCGTCGGGCTGCGGCCGGACGGGCGGGCGCCGCTGCGGCTCGGCACCCGGCTGTTCCGCGCCGACGACCCGTCTACCCCGGTTGGCAACGTCACCTCCGGGGCGTTCGGGCCGAGCCTGCAGGCGCCGGTGGCGATGGGATACGTTGCCCATGCGCTGAGCGAGCCGGGCACCGTGCTGATGGCCGAGCTCCGTGGCCGTCACGTGCCGGTGACGGTGGCGCCGATGCCGTTCGTGGCGTCGACCTACAGGCGATAGAAGGCCAGGGGCCCTGCCCCTGGACTTTAATCATCAAAGTGGGTTCCAAGGGCCTGCGGCCCTTGGCGGGTCCAGGGCAGAGCCTTGGCCTTTCCTAGACTCCCAATGCCCCCAGCAACGCCTGCCGTGCCGGCGCGAAGCCCGGATCGTCGTGCCGGCGCGGCCGCATCATGCCGATCGGCAGCGTTTGCGCGATGCGGCCGCGGTCCAGCACCACGGCGCGGTCGCCCAGCAGCAGCGCCTCGTCGACGTCGTGGGTGACCAGCAGCACGGCGCAGCGCCGCCGCTGCCACAGCTCGGCCACCATGGCCTGCATGCGCAGCCGCGTCAGCGCGTCCAGGCTGGCGAACGGCTCGTCCAGCATCAGGAACTCCGGAGCCCGCACCAGCGCGCGGGCGATGCCGACCCGCTGCGCCTCGCCGCCCGACAGGGTCAGCGGCCACGCGTCCAGCCGGTGGCCGAGACCCACCTCCTCCAGCGCCGCCATCGCCCGGTCGCGGGCATCGGCGCCGTCCAGGCCCAGCGCCACGTTCTGCCAGACCCGCCGCCAGGGCAGCAGCCGCGCTTCCTGGAACACCACCGCGACGTTGGCCGGCACCTCCACCGTGCCGTGCTCCACCGGGTCGAGCCCGGCCAGGGTCCGCAGCAGCGTGGTCTTGCCGGAGCCGCTGCGGCCCAGCAGCGCCACGAACTCGCCGGCGCCGACGGCGAGGTCGAGGTCGTCCAGCACTAGGTGGTCGCCGAAGCGGCGGCTCAGCCCGCGGATGGCGATCGCCGGCCGAACGCCGGGCTCGGGCCGGTAGGCGACGGTCATGTCGGGCGCCCGATGCCGCGCGGGCTCGGGCGCCAGCTCAGCAGGCGCCGCTCCATGAGGCGCACGACCTGGTCGCTGACGAGACCCAGGCCGGCATAGATCAGCAGCCCCACCAGGATGATGTCGGTGCGCAGGAAGTCCTCCGCGTCCATCATCATGTGGCCGATGCCGGAATTGGCGTTCACCTGCTCGGCCACCACCAGCATCAGCCACGCGATGCCGACCGCGAAGCGCAGGCCCACCAGCAGGTCGGGCAATGCCGACGGGAGCACGATGTGGCGGATGGTCTGTGCCCGCGACAGCCTCAGCGTGCTGCCCATCTCCAGCAGCTTCGGGTCGACCGCGCGGATGCCCTTGAACAGGTTGAGGTAGATCGGGAACAGCGCGCCCAGTGCCACCAGCGCGATCTTGGGCACCTCGCCGATGCCGAACCACAGGATGAACAGCGGCACCAGGGCCAGGGCCGGCAGGGTCCGCATCATCTGCATCGGCGCGTCGATGGCGTCCTCGCCGAGCCGGGACAGGCCGGCGAGCAGGGCCAGCACGATCCCGGCCACGATCGCGAGGAGGAGGCCGATGCCGGCACGGGCCAGTGAAACCAGCAGGTTGTCCGCCAGCGTGCCGTTGGCGGTCAGCGCGCCGGCCGTGTGCAGGATCTGCAGGGGCGAGGCCAGCGTCTGTGGCGACACTGCCCCGGTGACCGACGCGAGCTGCCAGGCGGCCAGGATCAGCAGCGGCGACGCGATGCGCCGCAGGGAGCTCCACGAGGCGGCCATTACCGTCCGGCGCGCCGGCGGCGCACCTGATGTTGTCGACGCATCAAGGGTCGAAGTGCCATCCCCGACGACCGCATCGAGCATCATCTTGATCCTACCGGCACGTCGTGATGGATGACGGAAGCATCACGTCCGACCGTGCGTCAAGTTTCATGCGATCATTAATCGTGGTTTATCGAGACGTATTCCCTCCCAAGGTTGGCGCCATCATGATCGCGTCCACCTCGGAGCGCAGCGGCCAGGTCGGCCCACCCATGGCCTACGGCGTCCCGTTCGGCCACTCCTACCTCGTCGGCCCAGCCATCGGGCTGTCGGGATTAATTGGACTCGCGACCAGCCGATCATCGGGCGGCACGATCGCCGGCCTTGGTTCCGCAGTCGCTCTGATGCTGGCGACCGCCATGGCCACCCGTCAAACTTGGTTGGCGAGAATCGAACGACGGTCTTGATGAGGATCTGCTCGTCGTTCGTGAACGCTTGTTCTCCGCATAAACCGGTTCTCAACCAAGTTCCGCTCATGATGCCGCATCTGGCCCCCCCGGCCCGCGGAGATCGATCGTGCCCCTCGACACGTCCATGAACGTCCTCATCGTCGACGACTACAAGACGATGCTTCGGATCATCCGCAACCTGCTCAAGCAGATCGGCTTCAGCAACGTCGACGAGGCGACCGACGGCGTGGAAGCGCTGTCGAAGCTGCGCGCGGGCACGTTCGGGCTGGTCATCAGCGACTGGAACATGGCGCCGATGACCGGGCTGGAACTGCTGCAGGCGGTGCGCGCGGAGCCCAAGCTCAAGACACTGCCCTTCATCATGATCACGGCCGAAAGCAAGACCGAGAACGTGGTAGCGGCCAAGCAGGCCGGTGTCTCGAACTACATCGTGAAGCCCTTCAACGCCGAAACGCTGCAGGGCAAGATCGAGAAGGTCCTGACCCATGCTTGAGCGCGTGCCGGACATGACGGCGCTGTCGAGAAGGCTGGCCGCGATCTGCTCGTCCTATCCCACCGTGCGGCCGGAGATGGTCGCGGAGGTGGTGCGCGCGGTCATCGACACGCTGGGCAGCGAGCTGTCCCCGCAGGACGCCCTGCTGCTGAGCGAGATCGAGGAGCTCGGCAAGACCATCGCCGTCGCCAAGGAGGAGATCGCCGCACTCGGCTCCGACAGGACCGCCAACCGCGACGTATCGGCCGCAAGCGAGGAGCTCGACGCGGTGGTGCAGCACACCGCCGACGCCACCAACGCCATCCTGGAGGCCTGCGAGCTGCTCGACGAAACCTCGGCCCGCGCCGGTGGCCCGGACGCCGGCGTGGTGCAGGACGCGACCATGCGGATCTACGAGGCGTGCAGCTTCCAGGACATCACCGGCCAGCGCATCACCAAGGTGGTGAACACGCTGAAGGTGGTGGAAGCGCGAGTGAACCGGATCGTCAGCACCTTCGGCCACCATCGCTGGGAGCAGGCGCTTCCCGCCGACCATGGGGAGCAGCGGCCGGACGCCCATCTGCTGAATGGCCCGCAGCTGCCGGCCTCGGCGATGGCACAGGCCGACATCGACGCCCTGCTGGCGGACTTCTGATCAGCCGATCAGGAACCAGAGCCGGAACAGCAGGGTCTCGATCCGCGTCTGCCGCAGGAGGCAGCGGGTCCGCGCCAGCGCCCGCAGCCGCGCCAGCGGGCCGCCGGCCAGCGCCCGCTGCAGCGCCAGCAGGTCGTCCACCGCCGGCGCCGACAGCGCATGCCGGTAGGCGACCAGCCCCGCCACGTGGCGGCGGAACAGGTGCATGAACTCGTCGGGGCCACGCTGCAGCGCCATCAATCCCCGCCGCAGCGTGGAATGCGGTGCGCCGACCGCGTTCCGACGGTGCTGGCGGTAGAGCATCACCGGTGTCGGATCAGCGACGAGGCGGCCGCCGGCGGCGCTCACCACCAGGTAGGACCACCAGTCGTGCAGGGTGCCGTCGGGGGGATCGCTGGCGGCGACCAGGGCGACCGCGGCCGGGTTCAGCATCACCGTGCAGCCGGTGGCGACGTTCTGCGTCAGGGCCGCCGGGAACGTGATGGGCTGGCCGCGAAATGGCGACAACCCGAGCGGCGCCAGCGCCTCGTCCACCAGTTGCTGGCGCGCGAAGTAGAGGGCCGGCCGATCCGGGGGTCCGGCCGCCAGCGCATCCGCGCCCCGCTGCAGCTTCTCGGGCAGCCAGATGTCGTCCTGATCGGCGAACGCGGCGATCGTGCCGGGCGGCACCTGCCGCAGCAGGGTCAGGAACGAGCCTGCGATTCCCAGGTGAGCCGTGGTCCCGGCAGCGGTCCGGCAGCGGTCCGGACCGGCCGCCTGCGCGAACGCCCGCATGATCGGCACCGTGTCGTCGGACGAGCCGTCGTCGCGCCACAGCAGGGTCCAGCGTCCGAAGCTTTGCCGCAGCAGGGAGTCGAGCTGCTGCGGCAGGAAGCGGGCCCCGTCGAAGGTGGACAGCAGCACCGACACGGGGGGCGTCTCGGCGGCGACCGAAGTGACGGCGCGGTCGCCGCCGTGCCGGTTGGCGACGCTGATCGGGCGTGGTCGCTCGGGGGCGACAAGGGCGTCGATTGCGCTCAGGACGGCGCCGGCGCCAGTAGCTGGTCGACCGTGCGCACCAGGCTCTTGTGCCAGGGCGGCAGCCGCACGCCGAACACCCGCTCCAACTTGTCGCAGTCGAGCCGGGAGTCGGCCGGACGGCGCGCCGGAGTCGGCCAGTCCGCCGTCCGGATGGCGATCACCTCCGGCATGATACGGCCATGCTTGCGGGCCGCCTCGAGCGCCGCCACGGCCAGCCCGTGCCAGGTGGTCTCGCCGGTGCCGGCGGCATGGAAGATACCGCCGTGCGCGTCCTGCCATCCCTCGGTCTCGATCCGCCTCAGGATGGCAAGGATGGCGTCGGCCAAGTCGTCCGACGCGGTGGGCCCACCGCGCTGGTCGCCCACCACCTTCAGGACCGGATTTTTCTCCCCCGCGTTTAGCATGGTGCGGACGAAGTTCTTGCCGGTGGCGGAGTAGACCCAGGAGGTGCGCAGCACCACCGTGCGCGGGTTGGCGGCCAGGGCCGCCTGCTCGCCCTCCGCCTTGGTGCGGCCATACACCCCGGTGGGCGAGGTAGGATCGGTCTCGACATAGGGCCGGCCCTTGTCCCCGTCGAACACGTAGTCGGTGGACACGTGGATCAGCGGGATGCCGGCCGCGGCGCACAGCTGCGCCAGCTGCGCCGGCCCGTCGCGGTTGGCACGCACGGCACCGTCGGGCTCTGTCTCGGCGGCATCCACCGCGGTCCAGGCGGCGGCATTCACCACCGCCACCGGCGCCTGCGCGGCGAAGCAGGCGGCGATCGTATCCGGTCGGTCGAAGTCGAACTCCGGCCGCCCGACCCTGCGGATGCGGGCGCCCCCCATCCGCGCCAGCGAGGTGGCGAGCTGACCGGCACCGCCCGTAACCAGCACCGGACCGCCACCGGGGTTGAGCGTGGCCATCAGTACTGGAACCAGTCCCGGGCGGCGGAGAAGTGCGGTGCCGCCTTGTCCTTGTCCGACAGGAGCGCCTCCTCCGGCTTGATCGGCCAATCGATACCGATCTCCGGGCAGTTCCAGATCACCGCGCGCTCGGCATCCTTGTTCCACACGTCGGTGCACTTGTACATCACCTCGACGTCGTCGGTGAGCGTGCAGAAGCCGTGCAGGAAACCGGGCGGGATCCACAGCTGCGCCCAGTTGTCGCCGGACAGCTCGGCGCCGACCCACCGGCCATAGGTCGGCGAGCCGGTGCGGGCATCCACCGCCACGTCGTAGATGGCGCCCTTGGAGCAGCGCAACAGCTTGCCCTGCGCGTGGGGACTGAGCTGGCAGTGCAGGCCCCGAACCACGCCACGTTCCTTCGAGAAGGAGTGGTTGTCCTGAACGAAGGGAAGCTCGATCCCGGCCTCGGCGCGCAGCCGGGGCGCGTTGTAGGTTTCGGAGAAGAAGCCGCGGCTGTCGCCGAACCGGGGCGGCGTAATCAGCACCACGTCGGGGATGGCGAGACGTTCAGCCTTCATCGGCAACCTTCATGGGCGACCTTCATCGGGGGATCCTCCGGTGCAGTGCCGTCGCGTCAGGCGTGCACGCCGTCGGCGAGTTCGAGGAGCAGGCGGCCCAGCTCGGTCTTGGACAGCTTGCGGGCCTGGTCGCGCAGCGAATGGGCGTCGATGAAGCCCATGCGGAACGCCACCTCCTCCGGGCAGCCGACCAGCATGCCCTGGCGCGACTGGATGGTCTGCACGAAGGTTCCGGCCTGCATCAGGCTGTCGGGCATGCCGGCGTCGAGCCAGGCGCAGCCGCGGCCGAGGCGGTCCACGTGCAGCGTGCCTTCCTCCAGGTAGAGCCTGTTCAGGTCGGTAATCTCGAGCTCGCCGCGCGAGCTGGGCCGGATCCGCCGCGCCATCTCCAGCACCCGGCTATCATAGAAGTAGAGCCCGGTGACCGCCCAGTTCGACTGCGGGTTGGCCGGCTTCTCCACCACCTCCAGCGCCCGACCATTCTCGTCGAACGAGACCACGCCGTAGCGCTCGGGATCGCGCACCTGGTAGGCGAACACGGTGGCCCCCTCGGGCCGGGCGGAGGCGGCGCGCAGCAGCACGCCCAGGTGATCGGCGAAGATCAGGTTGTCGCCGAGCGCCAGCGCGCATGGGTTGCGCCCCAGCCAGTCGTCCGCAATCAGGAACGCCTGCACGATGCCGTCCGGGCTCGGCTGCACGCGATACTCGAAGCGCACGCCCAGCCGCGAGCCGTCGCCCAGCAGCCGCTCGAACTGCGGCAGGTCGGCCGGCGTCGAGATGATCATGATGTCGCGGATGCCGGCCAGCATCAGCGTGCTGAGCGGGTAGTAGATCATCGGCTTGTCATACACCGGCAACAGCTGCTTGCTGGCGGCCAGCGTGATCGGGTGCAGCCGCGTGCCGGAGCCGCCGGCCAGCAGGATGCCCTTCATGCCGGTCTCGGACACCCGGGTCATGCCGCCGTCCCCAGCCGTTGACCGGTGTAGCGGCCGGCGCGGATCGCCTCCCACCAAACGCGGTGGTCAAGATACCATTGCACGGTGCGGCGGATGCCGGTCTCGAAGTCGTGCTCCGCCCGCCAGTCCAAGGCCCGCTCGGCATGGCTGGCATCGATCTCGTAGCGCCAGTCGTGGCCGGGCCGGTCGGTGACGAACCGGATCAGCCGCTCGCGCGGACCGGTCGGGTCGGGACTGAGCTCGTCCAGGGTGCGGCAGATCGCGCGCACCACCTCGATGTTGGAGCGCGGCTGGCGGGCGCCGATGGCATAGGTCTCGCCGGGCTGGCCGGTCTCCACCGCGCGCACCAGGGCGGCCGCGTGGTCCTCGACGAACAGCCAGTCGCGCACGTTGGAGCCGTCACCATAAACCGGCAGCTCGCGTCCCTCGATGGCGTTGATGGTGACCAGCGGGATCAGCTTCTCGGGGAAGTGCCAGAACCCGTAGTTGTTGGTGGTGTTGGTGACGAAGGCCGGCAGGCCATAGGTGTGGTACCAGGCGCGCACCAGGTGGTCGGACGCCGCCTTGCTGGCCGAGTACGGGCTGCGCGGGTCATATGGCGTCGTTTCCGTGAAGGGCGGATCGCCCGCTTCCAGCGCCCCGAACACCTCGTCCGTCGAGATGTGATGGAAGCGGAACGAGGACCGCGCCTCGCCCTCCAGCCGGCTCCAGTGGGCGCGGGCCGCCTCCAGCATGGAGAAGGTTCCGACCACGTTGGTCTGGATGAACACCGCCGGGCCGTCGATCGAGCGGTCGACATGGCTTTCCGCCGCCAGGTGCATCACCGCGTCCGGCCGATGCTCGGCGAACAGGGTGGTCATGCGGGGAAGGTCGGCGATGTCGGCCCGGACCAGCGTGTGCCGCGGATCGTGCAGCGCCTCCTCCAGCGCGTCCTCGGAGGCGGCATAGGTCATGCGGTCGACGTTGACCACGCTGTGGGACGTGGCGCGGATCAGGTGCCGCACCACGGCGGAGCCGATGAACCCGCAACCGCCGGTCAGCATGATCCGCATTGTTGTGATCCCCTTCCGACGCCCTGCCGCCGCATACCAGCTTGGCAGCGCCGGACCGTGCAGGCAACCATTGCCGGCCCGGTTGCCGTGGCGGCACAAGGCGTTCCGGCCGAAACCGATCGCCGGCGTTCGTTTCGGTGACCGTTGCGGCCCCAGGTTGGCGGACCGGGGCCGGGGAACCAAGGCTGGGAGAAGGCGGTGCTTGCCGACGCGCTCAACACGCAGCTGCTGGCCACCCTGGACCGGCCCGACCTCCGCGTCGTCGCCGGCGGCCGGCGCATCGGCTACGACGCCCTCCTGGATACGCCGTTCCGGGCCGACCCCGGCGGCGAGGTGGTGCTGGGCGCCGCCTGCCTGGGCCCGGAGCGGATCTGCGCCTTCCACATCCGCCACGCGCTGGAGCTGTCCATGCTGCTGGACGCGGCGATGTCCCTGGCACCCCGCCGGGACGTGGACACGCTCGACCGGCCCGTGCTGGCCGGCTTGTGCGCGGCCCGCACCGCCGCCCGGTTCTGGCTGCTCGACGCCACCTCGGCCGAGGCTCCGGCGACCCATCCGGCCTCGTGGCTGGCCCCGATGGCGGGGGCCTCGATCCCATCAGATGCCGCCTTGAGCCTGGTCTGGCGCCGCATCCGCGACCTGCAGGCGCCCGGCTACCGGCCTCGGGAGGGAGCAGGGCACGATGAGCGCGTGCCGGACGCGGTGATCCACCGCCTCCACGCCTGCTGGGACCTGCTGGGACCGGCCGAAGCCCTGATGGCGCAGGGCGGCGATGCCCGGCTGCGCGTCGATCCGCTGACCGGCCTGAACGGCTACGGGTGCAGCCACCGGCCGCGGCCATGGGCGATCACCTTCGCCTCCTCCACCGCGTCCTCGCTATCCGAGCGCGGCTTCGGCGGCGCGGAGGCAGCGCGCAGGCGGCTGGCGGTGGCGGCCCTGTCCGGCACCGCATCCGCGGCGCTGGGGGCCGAGGTCGAGGCGGTGCGCCGGGCGATCGCCGCCCATT
>CAXUBN010000018.1:0-18118 GCA_964249255.1 uncultured Acetobacteraceae bacterium
ATCAGGGCCGATGCGAGACGGTTCCAGGCCGCCTCGTCCGCCGGGATCCCGAACCGCAGCCGATCCGGTGCCTCGGGGAAGCGACGCACCAGGATGCCGTGCGTACCGAGCCGATCGAACAGGGTCGTCGCCCCGGACGTGGCGGCAAGCCTGAACAGCCGGGTGCCGCCCAGCACGACAAGCCCGGCCTGCTCCAGCAACAGGTCCAGCCGGCGGGCGGCCAGATCCAGCGTCGCCCTCATCCCGGCGAGCCAGCCGGGGTCGGCGAGCGCCTGTCGTCCGATCGCGATCGCGGGCCCGGCCACAGCCCAGGGCCCCAGTCCCTGTCTCACCTGCGCCGTCAGCGCGGGCTCGGCCAGCAGGAAGCCGAGCCTGAGGCCAGCGAGGCCGAAGGTCTTGCCGAAGGAGCGCAGCACCACCAGCCCGGCGGACGGCAGCAGCGGCGCGGCGCTGGCGACGTCCGGCTCCAGGTCCGCGAACGCCTCGTCCACCACCAGCGCGCCGCCGCGCGCGGCGCACCGACCGGCCAACGCCGCGAGCCGGTCCCGCGACAGCCGCCAGCCGTCGGGGTTGTTCGGGTTGCACAGCACCAGCGCGGTCCGCGGTTCCGCCATATCCTCCAGCGCCCCGACATCGGATACCGCATCGACCGCAACGCCCGCGCCCGACCAGGCGGCCGCGTGCTCGTTGTAGGTCGGCGATAGGATGACCGCGCGCCGGCAGCGCAGCAGGCGCGGCAGCAGCGAGATCAGGATCTGCGAGCCGGGTGCTGCCGCGACCCAGCCGGCATCCGGAACGCCGTAGCGCTCCGCCGCGACGGTGCGCAGCGCCAGCTCGTCCTCCGGTTCGGGAAGCCGGGCGAACGCAGAGGCTGTCACGGGCGCGAAGGGGTAGGCATGCGGGTTGATGCCGGTGGACAGGTCGAGGAAGGGCGACGGTGCCGACGGCCATGTCGCACGGGCAGCCTGAAGCCGGCCGCCGTGCGATGGTGGGGAAGGCCAGGGGCCGTGCCCCTGGACCCCGCCAGAGGCCGGGCCTTTGGAAACCATTCCCAAGGATTGGGTTCCGAGGGCCGCCGGCCCTTGGCGGGTCCAGGGCAGCGCCCTGGCCTCATCCTCATCCGGAGCAGCCACCGTTCTCGCCCTCATCGCCTCGCTCGCCGACGCCCTGCTCGGCTATCCCGACTGGCTGTTCCGCCGCATCGGCCATCCGGTGAGCTGGATCGGCACCATCATCGGCATCCTGGACCGCCGGCTCAACCGGCCGGCGCTGTCGGGCCGGCGCCGCCAGCTGAACGGGGTGCTGGCGCTGCTGCTGCTGGCCGGCCTGCCGACGTTGCTGGCCTCCCTGCTGCAGCTTGGCTGCACGGCGCTGCTGGCGCGACCTGCAGCACTCGCGGTGCTGGGCCTCTGCGCCGGCACGCTGTCGGCGCAGCGGTCGCTGCTGGCGCATGTCCGGGCCGTGCTGCAGGGCCTGACGCTGCAGGGAACCGAGGGGGGCCGCGCCGCGGTGGCGCGGATCGTCGGCCGAGATACCGCGGCGCTGGACGAGGCCGGCATCATCCGTGCCGCGATCGAGAGCCTGGCCGAGAACCTGTCCGACGGCGTGGTGGCGCCGCTGCTGTGGTGCGCGCTGCTCGGGCTGCCCGGCATGGCGTTCTACAAGGCCGTCAACACGGCAGACAGCATGATCGGACACCTGACGCCGCGTCATGGCGCGTTCGGCTGGGCGTCGGCGCGGCTGGATGACCTCGTCAACCTACCCGCCTCGCGGCTGACGGCGATCCTGATCGCCGGCGCCTGCCTCCTCGGCCGCGATACCAATGGCCGGGCGGCGGTCGCCGCGGTTCGCGCGGACGCAGGCAGCCATCGCTCGCCCAACGCCGGCTGGCCCGAGGCGGCGATGGCAGGAGGGCTCGGGGTACGGCTCGCCGGTCCCCGCTCCTACGACGATCGGGTCGCCATCGAGCCCTGGATCAACGGCAAGGGCGCCGAGCCGACCATGGCGCACCTGCACACCGCACTCGCCTGCGCCGCCCGCGCCTGCATCCTGCTGGCGGTCCTGTTGGGTGCGATCGCGTTCAGGCCGTAACCTTCACGCCCTTCCAGAACGCCACCCGGTCCTTGATCTCCGTGGCGGCCGCCTTGGGATCCGGGTAGTACCACACCGCATCCCGGTTGATGGCACCGCTCACCGACAGGGAATGGTAGCGCGCGGTCCCTTTCCACGGGCACACGCTGGTGTGGTCGCTGGGTAACAGCACCCCGGGGACCACGGAAGCGGCCGGGAAGTAGCTGTTGTTCTCGACGGTGACGATGTCGTCGCTCTCGGCCACCACGGTGCCGTTCCAGACTGCCCTCACGTGCGCCTCCCTCCAATGTCCTTCAGCAGGTGGGATCTCGCGGCCCGGCGGCAATCTCCAGCAACCGGTCGATGTCGAGATGCGCCTCCAGGTGCCATGCCAGCGCATCGAGCGCCGCGTCGACACCATCCTCGTGGTCGCGCGGCGCCGATGCCGCGCCGAGCCGCCCCAGCAGCGCCGTGCGGGCCGCGCCGCCGTTGAACAGGCCGTGCAGGTAGGTCCCGGCAACCCGGCCATCCGCCGACACCGCCCCGTCGAAGCGCAAGTCGTCGTGTTGCAGGAACGGCCGCACCGTGTCGGGACCGGCGGTGCGGCCGATATGCATCTCGTAGCCCGTGCACGGCACCCGTTCCGGCAGCAGCAGCCCCGAGAGCGGCTGCAGCACCTTGGTGCCGCCGAGCACCGTCTCGACGTCCAGCAGGCCGAGTCCCGCCATTTGCCCCGCGGGGCCCTCGCTGCCGTGCGGATCATCGATCGTGCGACCCAGCATCTGGTAGCCGCCGCACAGCCCGAGGACACGTCCGCCGCGGCGGACGTGCGCCGCGATGTCGATGTCCCAGCCCTCGCGACGCAGAAACATGAGATCGGCCATTGTGGACTTCGAGCCGGGCAGGATCACCAGCGCGCAGTCGCCGGGCAGCGCCCGCCCCGGCGGCACCAGCACGAGCTCGATCCCGTTCTCCGCCGCGAGGGGATCGAGGTCGTCATGGTTGCTGATCATCGGCAGCAGCGGCACCGCGACCCGCGGACGATCGACGGCGGCGGGCACGCCGGCGGCGGCAGGCGGCCGCAGGTCGGCGGCGTCCTCCGCAGGCAGGAGCCGCACGACGTCCAGATGCGGCACCAGCCCGATCGCCGCCCAGCCGGTGCGCTCCGCCACCATGCGCATGCCGTCGGCGAACAGGGTCGGGTCGCCGCGCATCCGGTTGACGATGAAGCCGCGGATGCGCGCGGCGTCGTCGGGATCGAGCACCGCGCGCGTGCCGACCAGGCTGGCGATGACGCCGCCGCGGTCGATGTCGCCGACCAGCACCACCGGCGTGCCGGTGGCGGCGGCGAAGCCCATGTTGGCGATGTCGCCACGACGCAGGTTGAGCTCGGAGGCCGAGCCGGCGCCCTCCACCAGCACGATGTCGCATCCGGCGCCGAGGCGCCCGAAGCTGTCCAGTACGTGGGGCATCAGGGACGGCTTCATCGCCTGGTATTCGCGGGCACGGGCGTGGCCGCACACCCGCCCCTGCACCACGACCTGCGAGCCGATCTCGTTCTGCGGCTTCAGCAGCACCGGGTTCATGTGCACGGATGGCGCCGCGCGGCAGGCACGGGCCTGCAACGCCTGGGCGCGGCCGATCTCGCCGCCGTCCGCCGTGACGGCGGCGTTGTTGGACATGTTCTGCGGCTTGAACGGCCGTACCGCGAGGCCGCGCCGGGTCAGGAGGCGGCACAGCCCGGCGACCAGCACCGACTTGCCGACCGAGGAGCCGGTGCCCTGGATCATCAAGACCGAAGGATGGGCCGGGGGACGCGACGCGGTCAGAACTCGATGCCCTCCTGCGCCCTGACCCCGGCGGCGAAGTGGTGCTTGGCCGCGGTCATCTCGGTGACGAGGTCGGCCGCCTCCAGCAGGGCCGGTTTGGCGTTGCGGCCGGTCACCACCACGTGCTGCATCGGCGGTCGCGCCGCCAACGCCGCCAGCACCTCGTCCAGTGACAGGTACCCGTAGCGGAGCGCGATGTTGAGTTCGTCCAGCACCAGCAGCGACAAGTCGGGGTCGGACAGCAGCCGGCATGCTACCGCCCACGCCGCGCGGCAGGCGGCTACGTCGCGGTCACGGTCCTGGGTTTCCCAGGTGAAGCCCTCGCCCATGGTGTGCCATCGCACCAGCGGCCCGAACCGCTCCAGGACCCGGCGCTCGCCGGTGTCCCAGGCACCCTTGATGAACTGCACTACCGCGGTGTGGCGGCCATACCCGACCATGCGCAGCAGCAGGCCGAAGGCCGCGGTCGTCTTGCCCTTGCCGGGACCGGTGTGGACGATGAGGAGTCCCTTCTCGATCGTCTTGCCCGCCACCTCGCGGTCCTGGACCGCCTTGCGCCTGGCCATCCGCTCCCGGTGGCGGGCCGCCTCGCCGGCCTCGTCCCCGTCGCTCACTTCACGCTCATCGGGAGGCCGGCCACCACCAGCCGCACCCGGTCGGCCCGCGCCGCCACCGCCTGGTGCAGCAGCCCGGCCTCGTCCCGGAAACGGCGGCCGAGCGCCGTGTCCGGCACCAGGCCCAGACCGACCTCGCTGCCCACCAGCACGGTGGGGGCGCGGCGTCGCGCCAGCGCCGCCAGCAGCGCGCCCGTGGCCGCCGCCACGTCATGATCGCCGAGCAGGAGGTTGGCCATCCACAGCGTCAGGCAGTCCACCAGCACCGGCAGCGCGTCCGCGGCGTCGCGCGCATCTACCAGCGCCAGCGGCCCCTCGACGGTCTGCCAGCCCAGGTCCCGCCTGGCCCGATGTCGCTCGATCCGCTCCCGCATCTCCGCGTCGTGGGCCTGCCCGGTGGCGAGGTAGAGCCAGGGTGGCGGCACCGCCGTCACCAGGGTTTCCGCGTGCCGGCTCTTGCCCGATCGGGCGCCGCCCAGAACCAGTGTCAGCATCGGCAGCGATCAGGATGGATCAGCGCCGCCGCCGCCGCAGGTCGAGCCCGAACGGCCGCGCCACGGTGATCGCGAGCCCGCTGCACAGGATGCCCAGTGCCGCCGGCAGCACCCAGGCCGGCCGCGCCAGCAGCGGCAGCACCACCTGATGCCAGAGCAGGGTCGGGCAGGTCCGGTAGAGCCGGGCGGGCAGGCCATCGTCGAGCCGGTTGGCGGCGTTGCCCAGGCTCAGCCCGACCGGTCCCAGCGCCGCCACCGCGAAGGCCAGCATCAGGAAGCAGGCGGCGAGCGAGGTGCAGATCCGGCTTGCCAGCAGGCGCCGGTAGGCCTGCCGCTTGGCGTTCCGGCCGATCATGCCATGCCCTCCCAGGCCGCTCGATGCGGGGTTGGACCTGGAGAACTAGAACTTCGCCGACAAGGCCACCGAGCCGAAGTTGAACAGACCGGACTTGCTGTGCTGGAACTCCTGCGTCTGCCAGGTCTGGGTGTAGCTGAGCCGGACGCCGTGATAGAGCAGGGCCGCCCCGGCCTCGAGCTCGCCCACGTCCCAAATCTTGGACACGTGCGGCTCGCGCGAACGGAAGGTGCTGCCCTGCAGCGTGGCGTCATAGCCGACCGCCTGCCCATCCACGCCGGCAAAGCCATACCAGACGAACTTTTGGGTGGCCTTGTATGCATCGGTGCCGTCGACGCCGGGCGTGATCCGCGGCGTGCCGAAATCGCTGGCGAGACCCTGCCCGATCCGCACCGTGGCGCCGCCCTGGGCATAGGTGCGGAAGTCGCCGCCGGCGCCGAACAGCGCGGGCAGCACATCGGCGGACACGCCGTAGCGGGTCGCGAGCGGGAATCGCCAGGTGCGGCCGGCCTGCAGCTGCAGCACCGGCTGGTTCGGCAGCTGGTGCGACCAGCCGCGGTTGGGGGTGTCGCCGATCAGGCTGTGGAAGCCATTCTGAACCTGGTAGCCGCCGGCATAGGAGCCGAGCACGCCGGCCTGCAGTCCGGCCACCGAGCGGGTGAAATCGGTGTCGTCGATCAGGTTGGCGGTGAACAACAGCACGCCATCATAGGGCCGGTCGCCCGGGAGTGGCTGGTTCACCTGGGTGAAGCGCGGGGTGAAGATCGATTGCTGCAGCCCCAGGGCCACCCGAGTGACGCCCGGGCCCAGCAACGCATGGTTCAACGCCTCGATCGGCGCCGCCTGGTTGTCTGTGCCCGATGTCCAGCCCAACCGCAGCCCGCTGGTGTAGTACTGGTCGGAGGTGCCCTTCAGGGTCGAGACCGCATCGTTCTCCACCTGCGCAGTCCAGGTGCCGTACGGGTCCTGCAACGGTTCGGCCGTGGCCGGATGCAGGCCGAGGCCGATCGTCGCGGCCGCCAACCCGGTCATCAGCAATCCGGGCGTCCGCGCTGTGCCGGTCGGGCGGGTGGTCAGGCTGCGTGTCATCGTGCTCACGTGAGTCCCCCGGCTGGCGGCAGCGTCTTCTAACGGAGTTCGCGGTTGCGGCAAAACCCCCGGCGGAATGGTTCCACGCCGTTATGGCCCGGGCAACGTGCGTCCGGTCCGCGCCAGAGACCCTCCCCGCATGACAAGGATCCGTATGCCGACGGTCGGGGCGAGGCGCCGTGGCCGGCAGCGCCTCTGACGTCAGGCGCCAACGATATGCGCTCCACCACCCCCACCCGGATACGTTATGGGCACCAACTCCCACGATTGGTCGGGCGGCAGGGAAAACAGCGCCGTCAATACTGTCGGTCGGGCCGCCTTGCCGGGCGGCGTGGATGGACGACGACACCGGCGCGCTTCTCGGATCACGTGCGGCCGGCAGGATCGGGTGCAAGCCCGCCAACATGGTGGCTGAAGCCCGGACCGGCACGGGCATCACCGTCCAGCACGTCGCCACTTCCTGGCTCCGCCGCGAACCCTTCGTAAAAACTACACGATCCGGTGATGGATGACGGTGGTCCGTGCAGGGTGTCGCGTGCTATGCCATGCTCCACGGCATCAGGAACGCGTCGTCCGAGCGGATCGGAGGCAGTCCTGATTGGCATCCAGCCGTGCCGATATCACCATCCGGTGCGCCAGAACCAGGCCACCCACGAGACCTCGGGATTACGACCGTTGAGAAGTAACAGGACCGACCGCAGCCCCCGTTCCCCACGCCGCGGCGGCTTCGATGATGATTTCACGCCCTCGCCGGCGCCCTCCTATGGTGAGCGGAGCAGCTTCGGCGGCCCACCACGCCGCCCGGCGGGTGGCTCCCAGGTCATCGCCTCCGGCCCCGAGATCAGCGCCAGCGTGAAGTGGTTCAACAGCGAGAAGGGCTTCGGCTTCGTCGAGCTGGCGGACGGCTCCGGCGACGTGTTCCTTCACGCCAATGCCCTGTCGCAGTCCGGCCACGAGTCCGTCAGCCCGGGCGCCACGCTGGGCGTCAAGATCGGCCAGGGCCCCAAGGGCCGGCAGGTCGCCGAGGTGATTTCGGTCGACGAGAGCACCGCTCAGCCCGAGCGCCCACGATCGTCTCCCGGCTTCGGCGCCCCGCGCACCGGCGCTCCCTCGGGTGGCTTCCGCAGCGGCCGCTCGGCACCCGACCTCTCGATGGCCGAGGAGGTGCGCGGCATCGTCAAGTGGTACAACGCCACCAAGGGCTTCGGCTTCATCACGCCCGACACCGGCGGCAAGGACATCTTCGTGCATGCCTCGGCGCTCGAGCGCTCCGGCCTGTCCAGCCTGAACGAGGGCCAGGCCACCCGCGTGCAGGTGGTGCAAGGCCAGAAGGGTCCGGAAGCGGCGGCGATCAGCCTCGCCTGATCACCTGACAACGTTGGTTGCGGAACGCCCTCCCCCTCGGGAGGGCGTTTCCGTTTGTACCCCCGGCTGAGCGGCCGATCACGCGCCGAGACGATGTCATCGAACTGTCTTTGGCCAGCGGGCCCGAGTTGCGCCACACGGTGTGCCCGAAGGTTACGGCAACCTTGCCGAGACCATAAGATCTGGTGAATCGATGTCGTTCAGGAACTGGTGCAGGTCATCGGCCGCTGTGCTGATCTCGGCCGCGCTGATGCAGCCAACGATCGTGCTGGCGCAGGAGGCTCCGGGCGCGGTGTCCATCGCCCCGGCCAGCAGCCGGGCCGTCATGAAGCTGGCGACCAACCTCGCCGCGCAGCCGAACCTCAGCACGGCTGACAAGATCGCGCTGCTGCGCAAGAAGGTGAAGTACGTCTTCGTGCTGTTCCAGGAGAACCGCTCGTTCGACTACTACTTTGGCACCTATCCCGGCGCCAACGGGCTGTTCACGAGCCCGGCCAGCAAGACGCCCGGCTTCACCCAGGCGATCGTGAACACCGACGGCACGGTCGGCACCGTCTCGCCGTTCCTGATCCCGCAGACGGTCAAGACCACCGGCGGCACCAATCCCGGCTCGACGGTCCAGATCTACCCGGCCGACACCGGGTCGGTCGACCACAGCCATTCCGGCATCCTGGTCAGCCAGGACTTCGTGAACGGCGTCTCGCTGAACGACCGCTTCGCGCTGGACGAGGAGGGGCTCACCACCAACGCCGCCGGCCAGATCGTCAGCAAGACCACCGGCCTGCCGGCCGCTTCGCCACCCACCCTGAAGCAGAAGCAGATGGGCGAGCTGGCGATGAGCCACGTCGACTGCGACACCGCGCCCTACCTGTGGCAGTTCGCCGACCGCTTCGCGCTGTTCGATAACTTCCACATGACCGTGACCTCGGCCTCGACCCCGAACGCGATCGCCATGATCGCCGGCCAGTCCGGCCTCACGCAGTGGGCCCTGCACCCCGACGAGGGCAGCAACAACACCGCAAGCCCGGTCGTCGCCACCTCGAGCGGCGAGCCGGTGGTGACCGACAACGGGCCGTTCCCCGGGTCCAACCTCGACCAGGGCCCCATCAAGCCGACCTACGGCCCGAACGACGAGAGCCCGGCGACGCCGATGCTGAACCAGACCTACGCCAGCCTGCCGCTGTCCTTCATGGGCAAGGACGCCCTCCAGACCGTCAGCACCGACCAGAACCCGGCGCTGGACCTGGTCGACGTGCAGAAGGACCTTCAAACCATCGCCGGCAGCGGCCGTCAGCCGACCAACTGGGGCTGGTTCCAGGAGGGCTACGACGCCGAGCCGACCGATACCTCGGCCTACCCGATCCACAGCTCCTACGTGACCCACCACAACGGCGCGCAGTACTTCGGCTATGTCGGCGACAACCCGACGGTGGCACAGAACCACCTCTACGGCCTGGGCGACTTCTTCTACGCGGTGCAGAACCAGCTGCTGCCGGCGGCCGGCGGCGTCGCCTACATCCGCGGCGGCTACGACAACAACGACGGGCTGCTTCCGCTCGACCCGAACCCGGCCGTGCGCGCCGCCTCCCCCGGCAGCGACGACCATCCGGGATACTCGGACGGGCAGATCTCCGAGCAGCTGCTGGTCGACGAGGTCAACGCGATCGCCGCCAGCCCGTACTGGAAGGACAGCGCGATCATCATCGCCTACGACGAGACCGACGGCCTCTACGACCACGTCGCCAACGCGGCGCGCGTGAACGACCCCGAGGGCAACCCGCTCGAGCCGTCATCCCGCATCCCGGCGATCGTGATCTCGCCCTACGGCAAGACGCACGCCATCGTCAGCGAGGCGTCCGAGCACAGCTCGATCATCAAGTTCATCGACAACCTGTTCAACCTGACCCCGCTCGCCGACCTGCCGAACGAGAAGAAGGGCGTGGCACTGGGCAAGACCGAGTTCGGCCAGAACTACGTGGGCCCGGCCGACGACAACACGCCAAACGTCGGCAACATGCTGGCGGCGTTCGACAACGCCCGCCTGATGGGGACCACGGCACCGTTGCCGGCCTCCTACGCCGAGATCCTGCCCGGCACCAAGCCCACGCTGCCGCACTACGCGGCCGGCGGCTGCTACACGCTCAACATCGTGCCGACCGACTACGTGGGCGGCAAGCTGATCGACCCGGCGCCGGCCGACTTCAACCCCCGCCCGTCCCTGACCCCCGGCGTCCCGACCTCGGGCACCTGGACGCCCTGATCATCTCGCCGCACCGTCGGCGCGACGCAGAAAAGGGGAGCCGGATCCGTCCGGCTCCCCCTCTTCATGCCTGGAGCCTTAGACTTGCACCGTTCACTCAAGCATGCGGCGGCGGCTGTGATGGCCTTGCTGCTCGCGAGCCTTTGTCATCCCGCCCAAGCCGGCACGATCCTCGACAAGGTCCGGTCCGTCGGATCGCTGACCTGCGGCGTGATCAGCGACGAGGACGATTATTCCGAGGCCGACCGCCACGGCAACCTGACCCGGCTTGGTGCAGACCTGTGCCGGGCGATGGCAGCGGAGATCCTCGGCTCCGGCGACCGTGCCCGCTTCCTGACCCTACGCGACGAGCCCGAAGGCCTGCGGGCGGTGCATGACGGCAGGGTCGACGTCCTGTTCGGCGCCACCCCCAACCCGGCGATCGGCCAGGTCTACCGGGTCGCGTTCGGACCGCCAGCGTTCATCGACGGACAAGGGTTCCTGGTCTCGAAGCGCAGCGGGATCAAGACGGTGGCGGATCTCGCCGGCAAGCCGGTGTGCTTCATCAACGCTTCCCCGCCGGAGCAGCTGCTCTACGATGCGCTCGATCCGCAGCTCCGGGCCTCCACCAAGCACTTCCCGTTCTCCGAGCGCGGCGAGATGGAGGTCGCGATGATGGACGGCCACTGCGACGTCATCACCGGAGACGTCTCCTGGATGGCCAACATCCGGGCCGGCTTCGGCCGCCACGCCACCGACTTCGCCGTGCTGTCCGATACGATCTCGACGGATCCGCTGTGCCCCGCCTTTCGCGACGACGATCCGCAGTGGAACGCGCTGGTGAGTTGGACGGTGTGGGCGTTGCTGCAGGCGGAGGAGCACGGCGTCACCCATGCCAACATCGCCGCCATGCGCGGCAGCGCCGATCCGGTGGCCCGTCGCCTGGCTGGCGCCACGCCCTGGATCGGCAAGGCGCTCGGGATCGGCGACGACAGCTTCGCACATGCGATCACCGCCGTCGGCAACTACGGCGAACTCTTCGATCGGGATGTAGGGGCAGGGTCCCCGCTGCAGCTGCCGCGTGGACGCAGCCAGCTGGCGGCAAGGGGCGGACTGCTCTGGGCGTTGCCGGTTGAGCCGCTCCAGTAGCGGCGGCGACGCGTCAGGAGGCCGAGGCCAGCTGCACCTCGTCGATGACGCGCTCGTGGCTGTCGTTCAGGCTTTTCACGCGGTACTGGTAGCCCTGGTTCGTCACCGGCATGGCGCGGACCACCGTGTAGACACCGCGCGTGACGTTATTGTCGTACTTGCCGGGCACGAAGGCGACCCGATCGCCGATCGTGAACTTGGGTATGGGCATCGGCTGTTCCCCTCGACGGTCCTGCCTCGGCAGGACCGTCATCGTCCCGATGACGGGACGGGTATGGCTAGCTGGCCTGCAAGTTGCCGGCCGACACCTTGCCCTGCTGGCCGCGCTCAAGGTCGTAACTGACCTTCTGGCCCTCGTTCAGGCCACCCAGGCCCGCCCGCTCCACGGCCGAGATGTGCACGAACACATCCTTGGACCCGTCATCCGGCTGGATGAAGCCATAGCCCTTCTGGGCGTTGAACCACTTCACGGTGCCTGTCGACATCGCGCATCTCCTTATGGGCCTGCCTACGGCGAGGCTGCCGCAAGCTCCACTCTTCGATTGGGAGACGGAATTCGACGTGCGTTACTACGTGGGGATCGTATCTTCCCGGCCGAAAAGACAGCCGCGTTCCATGACATGGCCAATGACGGCCAGAATGCAATCGGCTGCCGAAAACTAAATCCCGCGGTCGGGACACCCGCGTCGTTGACGGGCCCGTCAAACCCAGCCACGCCCTCGGCACCCGACCGCCCCGCCGCCCGGAGGCCCGCGATCCATGTTCCACCACCTCCGCCATCGGCCGGCGCTGCTGACCGGCCTTGCGTGCATCCTGGTCGCGGTGCCGGCCGCGCTGCTGCTGCTGCAGCTTCGGCCGGTCACGGCGCTGCTGGCCGGCTGGGACTGCGGCGTGCTGGCCTATGCCGTCGCCTTCGTGCTGGTCATGCGGCGAACCACGCCGGACCGGTTGGCCGCGGCGGCGGCCCGGCTCGACGAGGGGAGCTGGGGCATGCTGCTGGTCACGGTCACCGCGGCGGTGGCCTCGCTCGGCGCCATCGTGGCCGAACTGGCGCAGACGCACGGCAACAAGGCGCAGGCTGGATGGCTGGATGGCCTCGCCGGCGCCACCGTGCTGCTGTCCTGGCTGTTCGTGCACGCCATCTTCGCCACGCACTACGCGCACGAGTTCTGGCGCCGCCGCGGCCTGCTGTTCCCGGGCAACGATGCGCCCAACATCGACGAGTTCCTGTACTTCTCGTTCTGCATGGCGGTGGCAAGCCAGGTCAGCGACGTCAGCACGCAGTCGGCGGCGATGCGGCGCCTGGTCCTGGCGCACTCACTGGTGTCCTACCTGTTCAACACCGCGATCATCGCGCTGGGGGTGAACATCGCGGCGTCGCTGGCGAGTTGAGGCCGGGGACCGGGCCTCTGGATCAGGATCGGTTTCCAAGAGCCTCTGCCCCTGGCGGGTCCAGAGCGTCACGCGAAAGCATACCTCGCAAGACGCCCTGGCCGCTTCACGGCGGCACGGTCATCCCCTGCCAGTCCAGCACGTTGCCGCTGTCCTCCGGCCGCAGCGCGTCGATCACCGCCAGCAACCGCCCGGCGGCGTGTTCCGGTGTGAACAGCTGCGGTCCAGGCACGCCGCGCTGGAACGGTTGGCTGAGCCCGGTCGCGACCGTGCCGGGGTGGAGCCCGACGCACAGCAGCTCGGGGCTGCGCCGCCTCGTCTCGAGGGCGAGGTTGCGCAGGATCATGTTGAGGGCGGCCTTGGAGGCCCGGTAGCCATGCCAGCCGCCGGAGCGGTTGTCGCCGATGCTGCCGACCCGGGCCGACAGCGCCGCGAACACGCTGCGGCCGGCCGGCGCCAGCAGCGGCAGCATGTGGCGCGCCACAAGCGCCGGCCCCACCGTGTTGATCCTGTAGGTATCCAGCAGCGCGTCCGCATCCAGCGCACGGTAGCTCTTCTCCGGCTGGATCCCCGCACTATGCAACAGGCCGGTCGCCACGATCACGAGTCGGATCGGTCCCGCCGCCGCGGCCATCCCCGCGGCCGCCCGCTCGATGCTCGCCGGATCACCAACGTCGATCGCGTCGCGGCGCACGCGCCCATGCCCGTCACCGTCCGCCGTGTCCGGATGCCGGGACAACGCCACCACGCCGGCGAGATCCGCATCATCCGCCAGCGCCGCCACCAGCGCGGCGCCGATCCCGCCACCGGCACCGACCACCACCGCCCAGCCACCCGATGGCAGGCTCCGCATCCGCCGCTACCAGCCGGCGCTGCCGGGCATGCCCTTGAACGGCCCGAGCAGGTTGCGGGTGATCCAGCCGCCGTAGAAGCCGCCGGGCTGCGGCGTTACCCGTTCGTCGCCGACGTAGCACCCATCCATCGGCCCGGCATACACCGCGACATGATCACGCAAGGATGCGAACGCGGATATCGGCTCCGGGTAGCTCCATCCCGCCCGGGGGGCGACGCATCCGCCGGCTCGCAGCGTCCAGTAGCGGGCGACGCCCTTCCACTCGCAGTAGCTGGATCCGGCCGCCGGCTCCAGCACGCCCGGCCGGAAGGCATCCGGTGGCAGGTAGTACACCGGCGGATGCGACGTCTCCAATACCCGCCAGGCCACGCCTGTCCGCGCAATCTCATCACCGCCGAACTCGATCCGCACCGGCAAGACGACCGACTGCAGCGCCGGCGGACGTGGGTAATCCCATACATTCTCGGGCATGAGCTGATCGGACGCCGCATCAGTGGACGCCATAGCCGCCCGACCCTCCGACATAGGCTCCACGCACGGCATGTCCCGCATCCGAGGAGCCGCCGTCCACCGCCGCGCAGCCTCCCATCGCCAGCATGACGGCGATCAGCCAGACCCTTGGCATCCGTGATCCCTCAACCGCGAACATGGCAGAAACCGGTGACCGCCGCCCCATCTACATGTGGTCGTGATCCGGCTTGATGATCAAGATCTCCCACAGTTCCGGCGTCCCGCTCTGTTGTGGGTTAGGTGCTGGCGGCGCCTGGAGATTCTGACCTGATGGCCATGGTTGCTGCAGAGCAGCAGAAGATGGCGGGGACGTGGATGCCGGACGAGCAACTATCTCGGGCTACCACGTGGCAATCCGCCTAAACGGTCTCAGAAGACTCTTCGGAGGTTTAGGTGCGACACCGGCAGAACATGATGGCACGTGCCACGATACTCGCAGCGGTGAATGTGCCGCCTAGTCCACCAGCCGCCCCGCTTCACAGTCAGTGACTTGGGGTTCGGCAACTCTGACCATGAGGTCAGTTGGTGAGACGGCAGCGTTCAAGATCCCGTAAAGCATTGTTATGAGACGTTTTACAGCTGCCTGATGTGGCTGGCGTCCCGTACGGGATTCGAACCCGTGTCACCGCCGTGAAAGGGCGGTGTCCTAGGCCTCTAGACGAACAGGACGTGGCCTCGCCACGCGACCGCGGCGACGGATGGGGTAGCCGAGCACCCGGGGTGGGTCAAGCGACGCGGGACGTCACGCCTCCGCCAGTGCCGCGTCCTGGATGAACAGGCTGGCGGTGACCGCATTGTTCCAGCGTTCCGCGCGCAGCGCACCGGCCAGGTGCAGCGGTGGGCCACCGCGCCGTTCCAGCGCCGCCGCCAGCGGGCCGTCCTCGGCGCGGAACAGCAGCGCCTTCAGCCGGGCGCCGCCGCCCTCTCCGTCCAGGACCAGTCGCAGCGTGTTGTTCTTGGCGCCGACGCGGTCGGCGCGCAGCACCCGCACCCGCGGCAGCACGAACAACGGTTCCGGGTTGCCCGGCCCGAACGGGGCCAGCCGATCGATCTCGGTGGCGAGCGCCACCGTGGCGGCGGCCACCCCCATCACCCCGTCCACCGGCAGCGCCTGCGCCGGCGGCAGCAGCCGCGCCCCGGACAAACGCTCGTCGAGGAAGCGATGCAGCTCGGACAGCCGTCCCGCCTCCAGCGAGAAGCCGCCCGCCATGGCGTGGCCGCCGCCCGTCAGCAGAAGGCCGCGCTGGCGGGCGGCGATGATCGCACCGCCGATGTCGAACCCTGCCACGGATCGGGCCGAACCCTTGACGGTGCCGTCGTCCAGCGCCGCCGCCACGAGGGCCGGCCGGTTGAACCGTTCGCGGACCCGGCCCGCGACGATACCGACCACCCCCGGATGCCAGTTGCCGCCGGACAACAGCGGCACCGCGTGGCCGGCGGCGAGCTGCCGCTCGGCCCGGCCCATCGCCTCGTCCAGGATCGCGGCCTCGACCGTGCGGCGCTCCCGGTTTACCGCGTCGAGCCGCTCGGCCAGGTGCCTGGCCTCCACCGGGTCCGTGCACAACAACAACCGCAGGCCGAGGCCCGCCTCGCTGATGCGGCCGCCGGCGTTGATCCGCGGGCCCAGCGCATAGCCGCAGGTGAAGGCGCTGGGCCCGTCACGCGCGGCGGCGACCTCCAGCAGCGCGTCGATCCCCGGCCGCGCCCGCCGCGCCATCACCTTCAACCCTTGCGTCACCAGAGCACGGTTGAGCCCGGTCAGCGGCATCACGTCGCACACCGTGGCCAGCGCCACCAGGTCGAGCAGGTCCATCAGGTCGGGCACCGCGCGGCCCGCGAACCAATCGACCTGGCGCAGGTGCCGCACCAGCGCCACGCCGGCCAGGAACGCCAGCGCCGCGGCGCAGACCGTGCGCAGGCCGGACCCGCAATCAAGCCGGTTCGGATTGACCGTGGCCAGGATCGGCGGGCTCGGCCCATCGCACTGGTGGTGGTCGAGCACGACGATCTCGGCACGGCCGGCCAGATGCGCCAGTGGCGCCGCGGCGGCGGTGCCGCAGTCCACGCACACGATCAGCGAGGCGCCATGCGCCGCAAGCCCGTCCAGGGCGGCCGCGTTGGGGCCGTACCCCTCCAGCAGCCGGTCCGGGATGTGGGTGTGCACGACGCAGCCGAGCTCTCGCAGCAGGCCGGTGACGATCGCCGCGGCGCAGGCACCGTCCACGTCGTAGTCGCCGAACACGCCCACGGTCTCGCCGCATCGCACCGCCCGCGCCAGCCGGGCCGCGGCCACATCCATGTCCGCGAGGCAGGACGGATCGGGCAGCAGCGCTCGCAGCGTCGGCTCCAGGTAGTGCAGCGCCTCGTCGGGGCCGAGGCCACGCGCGGCCAGCAGGCGGCCGACCATCTCGGGCAGCTCCAGCCGCTGTGCCAGTGCCAGCCCCATCCGCTCGCGCGCCGCGTCGCCGGGTCCCGCATCAGGCCACACCCAGCGCCGCCCGGACAGGCTGGATGCCACCCCCAGCACCGGCTCCCCGGCCGGTACCGGGCCGGACAGCGCGCCATCGGGCGTCATCCTCGGAACCTCATGATAAACCAGGACCTCATGCCCAGGCGGTCGGCCGCCGGTGGACCCGGATGCCGCCTCCGGTCAGGACGGGCTCCAGGTCTTGGTCTTGAAGTTGTGGTGCCCCTCGATGAAGCGGACGGTGCCCGACTTGCTGCGCATGACGATGGAATGCGTGACCGCGTTGGTGGGCGTGCGCCGGACGCCGTGCAGCAGCGCGCCGCCGGTCACGCCGGTGGCCGAGAACAGTACGTCGCCGCGTGCCATGTCCTCCAGCAGCAGGCGGCGGCGCGGGTCGCCCGGGTCCATCTCCTGAGCACGCCGCACCTGCGCCTCGTCCTCGAAGAGCAGACGTCCCTGCATCTGGCCGCCGGTGCAGCGCAGCGCCGCCGCGGCCAGCACGCCCTCCGGAGCGCCGCCGGAGCCGGCGAAGATGTCCACCCCGGTGTCCGGCATGCAAGCGGCGATCACGCCGGCGACGTCGCCGTCCGAGATCAGCATCACCCGCACGCCCGCCTCGCGGGTCCGTGCGATCAGCTCGGCGTGACGGTCCCGGTCCAGCGTGCACAGCGTGAGGTCGCCGATCTCGCAGCCCTTGGCTGAGGCGAGGTTGCGCAGGTTGACGGCGATCGGGGCGTCGATGTCGACCACGCCGTCCGGCAGGCCCGGCCCTACCGCGATCTTGTCCATGTAGATGTCGGGCGCATGGAGGAAATTGCCCTGCTCGGCCAGCGCCACCACGGTCAGCGCGTTGGGCGCGTTCTTGGCGGTGAGCGACGTTCCCTCCAGCGGATCCACGGCGATGTCCATGGCCGGGCCGCCGGCGCCGACCCTTTCGCCGATGTAGAGCATCGGCGCCTCGTCCATCTCGCCCTCGCCGATCACCACGGTGCCGGAGATCGCCACCGTGTCGAAGGCAAGGCGCATCGCCTCCACCGCGGCGCCGTCGGCCTCGTTCTTCTGGCCGCGGCCGGTCCAGCGCGACGCGGCCAGAGCCGCCGCCTCGGTGACGCGCACCAGCTCCAGCGCCAGGTTGCGGTCGGTCTGGTAGCGGACGCTCGGGCTGTCTGACATGCGTGACCCTCGGGATGGGAGGTGAAATTTGGATGAGACAGACGCGGCGTCAGCCGATCTCGATCCGGATCAGGACGGGCGGCCCCGTGACGACGTCGAGGGCGGCGATGCGCGACACCGCATCCCGCATGGCCGGCTCCGCGGTCTCGTGCGTGACCAGCACGATCGGCACCGGCTCGTCGGGCGAGGCGGTGCGCGCCTGGCCATGCTGCAGCATGCTCTTCAGCGACACCCCGCAGTCGCGCAGCACCGCGGTGATGCTCGCGATCACGCCCGGGCGGTCCTGCACGGCGAGGCGGAGGTAGTAGTCGCCGCGGAAGGCATCCATCGGCACCGAGGTGAGCTGGGTCAGCGCGCCGGAGCTGGCCCCCCATGCCGGCACCAGGCTGCCGCGGGCGATGTCGATCAGGTCGGCCGCCACCGCGGTGGCGGTGGGGCCGGCGCCGGCCCCCCCGCCCGCCCGCCTTCACCCGCCGCCCAACTCGCCCCCGGCCCCCCCGGCGGTGACCCCCCCGGCCC
>CAXUBN010000019.1:0-17909 GCA_964249255.1 uncultured Acetobacteraceae bacterium
GGCCGGGAGGCGGCGGTGGGGGGGGCACCTCGGGCAATGGCGGCAGCGGTGCCGATGGGCTGATGATCCTCGAATGGCTCGGCTGAAGAGGCGACGCTGTCAGTTCGACTGGCCGCTCAACCAGGCGACCTGGCATGACCGGCAGTAAAGCGTCTGCCGGGAACGCCGTGGAAGTCCGAGGGGCCCGAGTGGGTCAGGGGCGCTACGGTATCAAGCCAGATCTTGCCACCCGTCTGCTGCCAACGCTTGCAGAAGGTGAAATCCTCGCTGATGTAGGTCCTCGTTTCCGGATCGATCATGCAGTCGAACAAGGCATGGGCTGCTGCCGCGGCCGGACCGACCGATGGATAGGCATCGATTGAGCGATAGCTCGTCTCGGGATGAGCGGCGATGAGCCGCTCGATCGTATCGCGGGTGATCAGCATGAAGCCGGTGCCGGCGAATGCCGCGGTCGCGAGATCGCCATCGCGGACGAGATCCGGCTCGGCCTCAAGCCGGCCGACGTAGTGCAGTCCGGCACTCTGCAAGGCTTCTCCGGCTTCCAGGCGGGCGTGGCAGGCATCATCCCAGTAATAGCATTTGAGCGGGTAGATACCGGCAGCGACCGGTTTGTCGGCCCGGAGCAGGCGGAACACGTTTTCCGCTGAGAAGCTGATATCGGCATCGATGAAGAGGATATGCGTTGCAAGCGGATGGGCGAGGAAGTGGCTGACGAGCGTGTTGCGGCAGCGGGTGATGAGGGCATCCTGACCCAACAGGGCGAGGGTCAAATCGATGCCTGCGTTCGGCGCCGCGGCCATCAGGCCGCAGACGGATTGCATGTAGCCTTGCGTGACGAGGCCGCCATAGCACGGAGTTGCGATGAAGAGGTGGGGCCGCATGAATCCTGCCTTCCGGATGGCGGCAGTCTGGGCGGGATCCGGTTGCTGCCCGGTTAAGACAGCGTCAGGCTCGTGTTACCGGCCGTCATGAGTGGATGCGGTCACCCAGCATGTGTGCGACATCGGACTCGATTGCGGCCGCGATCGCCGCTTGGGTTTGTGACGTTGGGTGCAAGGGCGGATCAGGCGGGACAAGGCGGGGGTCCAGGAACGCGCCCGCGTCGACCTGTCCGTTCCGCATCGCGAGGTAGCCGACATCCCGGAACGTCACGTAGGGTCTATCCGTCTCGATATCCCGACTGAGGGCGGCATTTAGGCGGGTGGTGTTGTCCGAGACCCATCGGGAGCGGATCGAGGGCAGCACCGCGAGCAGCAGGACGTGCGTCTGCGGCGTCCTGCGATGGATCTCATCCAGCACCATTTCGATACCCGCCTCGGTTTCCGACGCATCGGTATGGATGTGACCGAAGTTATTGGCTCCGATCAGCACGATCGCCACCCGTGGGGCGATTCCATCGAGCTCGCCATGACGAAGCCGCCAAAGCAGATGACAGGTGCTGTCCCCCTTGAAGCCAAGGTTGACCGCATGGCGGTCACCGTAGAAGCGATGCCAAACCGGCGCGAAGCGCAGCCAGGGCTGTGGGCCGTTACGTTCCCAGTCCTGGGTAATCGAGTCGCCGAGCCAGATCAGATTGACCGGTTGACCACGGAGCTCGTCCCGCTTCTCGTCGAAGCGTTGACGCCACCATGGTTCGGTCATTCGAGAAATCGGAAGCACGGCAACATTTTGGGGCGATGCGTCGCTACGGCCGATCAGCATTCCCAAAACCAGCAGGAGAGATCCTGCCCGGAAGTTACGGGAGCGCGTCATCCGAACCCTGATACCGGTCATCACGTGAAGTGAAGGATGAGGAAACTGCCCAGGCCGGCGGCAACGCTGTAGAAGGCGAACGGACTCAATGCCCAGTCCTCATGATCCCTGAAGTAGCGCATCAGGAATGCCGTGCTCAGCCAGGCGGTCAAACCGGCGGCCACGGCGCCAAGCAGTGCCGGTTCCATCGCTTCCAGTGTCACGTGCACATGACGCAGCCTCAGGAATTGAGACGCCGTTGCCGCTAGGATGACGGGCAGCGCGATCAAGAAGGAGAAGCGGGCAGCGGTTTGATGGTTGACGCCACGCAGCAGGCCCCCGGTCATCGTCGTGCCGGCGCGTGAGATGCCAGGCAAGAAGGCAACGCACTGCCAGCAGCCAATGATCAGCGCATCACGAACCGACAGGCTGGCGATCGGACGGCCCTGATCCGCTGGCAGACGGGCCCGAAGGCGATCGGCGCCCAGCAGGATTATGCCGTTGGCGACCAGGAACAAGGCTGCGACTTCGGGCGCCGCGAACAGTGTCCGTAGCCTGCTCTCAAGCGCGTAGCCGATGACGATTGCCGGAAGGGTTGCGAGGACGATCAGGCCAAGGATGTGTCGGCTTTCCCGCACCTGATGCGGGGCTCCCCGACCGATGGCGCCCCGGGCCAGGGTAACCCAATCGCGCCAGAAGAATGCCAGCAAGGCCGCCGCGGTTCCGACATGCAGCATGACCAGGAATGGCAGGAAGGTTGGATTTGCCTCATCCAGGCTCCAGTGCAGCAACGCGGGTACGATGACGGCGTGGCCCAGGCTGCTGATTGGGAACAACTCGGTCACCCCCTGGAGAAGGGCGAGCAACAGCGCCTGCAGAATGGTCATCCGTGGATCCCAACTGGCCTGGATGCCGTGGTGCCGGATAAATCCCCATGCGGCAAGGCGCGGGATTGACCGGACGCTGAACTGCTGGTTATGCGTTGAGCATGATGCGCGGCACATCGAAGGGCAGGCCGGATCGCAGCCATGGCAGCTCCCGCAACGGGCCGGCCGCCGTCACCGCCAGCACGCTCGTGCTGGTACTCGCCCTCGGATTCTACGGCTATGCGACATCGCTCGGCACCCCAAGGGCCGGGGCCGACTACGCGTTGAACGCCACGTTCCTGTCGTCAAATGGCTTACAGGCCGGTGCCGACGTCATGCTGGCCGGGGTGCCGGTCGGGATCGTGAGGTCGATCACGTTGGACGACCGGACGCTGCTGTCACAGGTTCATTTCCGGATCGAGCGGCAGCTGCGCCTCCCGGTCGACAGCCGGCTCTCGATTGGCAGCAGCACCCTGACCTCCGGCAATGCCCTCATGATCACTCCCGGCGGCTCGGCGCAGCCGCTCAGCCCGGGGGCGACGGTGACGGATACCTGTGCGTCGACCAGCCTTGAGCAGCAGGTCAGCCAATACATCTTCGGCTCCGGAGGTGCCTCGTCACCCTGCGCCGGCTGACGTCTTCAGTCGTTGATCGGGTAGGACGCCATCAGGCGGCGCTGCAGCCGCCAGAACGCCAGCAGCTCTAACAGCGGAGTTGGCTTGACGCCACGGCGGCGCATGGCCGCGCCGACCTCGAACGCCATGCGGTAATGCCGGAACTGGTCGCGGTAGGCGCTCCAGATCCGTGTGCCCGGATCCCAGATGTGAGTCGCCTCGGATCCGACGCCGTTCACCTCGATGATCCTGAAACCCCTGCCGGCACGGAGAGCGGCGCGACTCTCGAAGCGGACATCCAACCGCCCGAAATGGAAGTCCGGCAGGTCCTGCATGATCGCGTCGACCTGCGCACCCAGCGCCCGGGTGATCTCCGCGTGACCATCGCTGAAGATGGATCCCTTGCAGTGATTGCCTGCGAACACGAGTCGGAATGGCTCGCCCGGCCGCAGGACTTGGTCCAGACGACCCGCGAGCCGGGGCATGTAGATGTCCGGGATACGGCCAGATCGTTCGTCCCGGAGAATCAGCGCCCGGAGCGTTGAGCGGCCATCGCCGACGAGGATCGGTGCCTGCTTGAGCGTCAGCGAGGTGATGCGGCCGACGGACGTGCCGGGTTCGCGAACGTAGAAGATGCCAGCCTCGCCCTCATGGCCGATCAGCTCCTGCAACATGAGCTCGACCCCGCGGGGAAAGGAACCGAGAACCTCGGCCAGTCGGTCCACGGAGTCTGCCAGCCGAACGCCGGTGCCGTTGCAGCCGATGTTGGGCTTCACCACGATCGGCACGGCGAGGCCTGCGGTGGCCAGCGCCTCGAGTGCCCGGGGCAAGTCATCCGACGCCGTGGTCAGGATGACGTAGGGAGCGATCCAGGCTGCGGCCGTGGGTCCAGCATGATCCAGGATCGTGCTCTTGCGCTCACCGCATAGGCCGCCGGTCTCGACGGCCGGGTTGGCAGCGGTCGGGAGGCTGAAGCAGCGATGACGGATTCCGAGCAGGATCCAGAATAGCACCACCGGAAGGTAAAACAGCCAAGCTGGCCAGAACTCGAACGACGAGACGGGATGCCGGGATACCGCCGGCTCCGTGGTCACCATCACCGTCATCGTTGCTCTCCCTGCAGCCGTGCCAGAGCGCGCCCCAACAGCACGATGAACAGCGCGAACACAATGGCGCCCGCCCAGCGCCAGGCGCCGATGTGCGCGATCAACAGGCTCCCGACGTGGCGGGATACGATGAACAACAGCGTCGTCCAAATGGACGTCGCAAGCACCGCGGCCAGGGCGAACCGGCTGAAGCTTGCCCTCAGGTAACCGCAGCTGGTGTAGGTCGGCAGCCGTGCACCGGGGACGAACCGGCTGATGAACACCACCCGGAAGACGCGGCCCTCAAGCCATTCGCGGCCGCGTATACGGCGGTCATCGGCAACCAGACGGCGAGCCCAAGGCGCCAAGGCCGCCAGCCGGCCCGTGCCATAAAGTCCGAGATCTCCCAGCACGATCCCGACATAAAGCGCCAGCAGCGCCACGATCCAGGCGATCTTGCCATCCTGCACCTGCATTGCGGCCAGCACTGTTGCAGCATCCTCCAGCACGAACGTCCCGAGGATGATCGCCAGAGCCTGAAGGAGCGGATGTACCCCCGCCGACTTCAGCAGGCCTGACACGGACAGGGAGAACACGCTCTACCGAACCCGGATGGCGCTGGGGGTTCGGACGCAGGACACTGCGAAGGCAACTCCGGACGACGGGCGTGGACATGACGTCCTGTCCTCTCCGGCTGGAGGGTTGGGGTGGCATATCCTCCTCAGCACCGGGCGTCATCTCATTTTTTCAGTGGAGCTTTGATAGGGACGTCAGCCCGCGTGGTGGCCGTTGGCCCTTGGTATCCGGCCCGCCGCCGGGTGGGCATCGACCGTCGTCAAAGCCTGTTGACAAGCTGAGCCCTTGCCGACCCCCAGCTGAATCGTCGGCAGCAAGCCCAGGGGCGGAAACAGGACGCCCAGTGCTACGGCCCCGCTGGCACGAGCCACCACCTCGGTGCCCGGCAGGATCGACGGCTTGCCGAGCTTGCCCGTGATGTTGATCGGGCCGGGCAGGGAACCAATGCTGAAGCGCGTCGAGCGGGTGGTCAGGCTGTAGTCCGCAGTCTGGTTCCTGAAGTCGATGGTGCCCCGGCCGATCGTACGAGCCTCGCTGGTCTGCAGCAGGAACACGTCGGTGGACAAGATGCCGTTTCGCAGCGGCATGTCGGCAACGAAGCACTGCACCGGCGAGCGGTTTGGCACGCCCAGGGCCGACAGCAGCGCGTTGCCGAACTCAAGCCCGGCAATGTCCGGCAGCAACGCGCTGACGTCGCCGCCACCCGACATGATCAGGGTCAGTCCGCCATCGCCGTTGCCCAGCATCTGGGCGATCGATCGGCCATTGGTGTTGATGTCAGCCCGACCGCCGATGATGCCCTGACCCTTAAAGGTGTGGGTCGCGTGCAGCACACGCGACAGGTCGATGTTGTGGAAATCGACATGACCCTTGGTGCGAAAGCTGTCTCCGCTCGAGTTGAGGGAGACGCTGCTGTAGAGCGTTCCTGTTCCAACCTTGAAGTCAAGCCGCTTTAGATCGATGTCGCCGTTCTCGATATCCAGTCGCGCCACGATGTTGTCGAGCGGGAGGTTGGGGTTCTCGATATGGTCGCCCTTGTAGGACAGATGAACCGTGGCGGCCCTGATCTTCGGCACGTTGAAGGTGTTGGTGGGCAGGACGTCGCCGCTGGCGTTGGCCTGAGCAACCTGAACCTTCTGCGCTGCCGTATCGGTCTTCGCCTTGCCCGGGGTCGAGCCGACGAAGCCGCCAAGATCGGCCAAGTTCACGTTTCGTGAAAACAGATCCGCGTTGATCGTCGGCACCTTGGTTGGCACCACACGGATGGTGCCGTTCAGATCGGACGAGCCAACGCGACCGTGGAAGTTCCGAAACTCGATATGGTCGCGCGAATAATCGAGGTTACCCTCAACCTGATATGGGGGTGTCTGTGGGATCGGCACCGCAGTCAACGGAAACAGGAGCGACATGTCCGGACCAGCGAACACCAGCCGGAGGCGGGCCCCGCCGAAGGTCAAAGGCTGCTCCAGAGTGCCGACCAGCGTCACGTGGGTTGGGCCGTTGGCCACCGTGAGGTCGATCGGATAGGGGCGACGCTTGTCGCGCAGGGACAAGACGGCGCCACCCACGAAATGCCCGGTGATCGGTTGTCCAGCATAGGTGCCATTCGCCTCGGCGACGATCTGGCCTTGGTTGGACGGCAGCGGCCGCTCGTCGGGATCGGGGGTGTTTCGGGTCGAGATCACGACTGCGAAGTTGGCTCGGAGCTTGGCGTCCTCCACGTGCACATGGCCATCCTCGATCCTCAAGACCCCGAGCTGAGGTCCGCCGCCGCCGGTTGATGGCTTGGATTGGGCGGGCGAACCTAGTGTCCAGTTGTTCGCGCCGGCACGGTCGGAGGCGGCATCGATCACCGGATGGTCGACGTCGACCAGCGGGACGACGATCGCGAAATGGCGGATCAGGGGGAGCAGCTCCAACCGCACTGTCAGGTGGTCTACCTTCGCCAGGGGCTTCGGGAACGCATCAGTGCCGGCCACGGCGACATCGTCTGCGACCACGCGCACGGTGCTGCCCAACCGCACATGGAGATGCTGGATGGTGACCTGCCGTCCCAGGACAGCCGAAGCCTGGCCATCAACGATTGGGATGAACCAGTCCCAGCTCCAGACGAGGATCAGGAGGATGATCAAGAGGGCGATGACGGCCAGCGCGATGAGTCCCTTGTGACCCCTGCGTCCGCCAGGCCGCTGCGTCGCCGTCCCTGATGTTGCCTGCGACACCCGACGCTCCCGCCCGTTCACCCGGTCAACGCTTGTTCAACCGACCGGTTGCTCCGCTAGGGGTGGGGGCAGGGCTGACGTTCGAGTCCCGATCGGCTAGCATCCTTCAGACAGAGACGGATTGATCGCATTGGGCACGACGAAACGCAGGGACAAGCCGACATCGGGCGATATCGAGACGGCGGAGGGATCGCGCGCTCGGAAGCGGACGACCCAGGTGGTCGGGAATGTTCCGGACAGCGGGAACGCTCGAAAGACCGCCGCGCCGCAGCTGGTGATGCAGCAGCCGGTGATCCGGAGCATTGCCGGCACGGTGATCGAACCAATCTCGTTGCTGTTCGATACAGACTGGTATCGATCGCAATACCCGGACGTCGCCGCGGCAGGGCTCGATCCGATTCGCCACTTCTTCGACAACGGTGCCCGCGAGGGGCGCAATCCGAACGCCTTCTTCGAGACCAGCTGGTACGTTTCGACCAATGCCGATGTTGCGGCGTCGATGATGAACCCGTTTCTCCACTACCTGTTGTATGGCGCCAGGGAAGGCCGAAAGGCTAAACCCTGAGCGGCCTGCGGTCGCGGTCGTGATGCTGGGCGATTTGACCGCGTTGTCTGGACCTCGGGCATGTGGCAGATCGTCGACATGACCACGACGAGACGCGCGTTCACCGCCACGCTGATGTCCGTCGTTGCCGGCGCGGTCGGCGGGGGCGTTGCCCGGGGGCGGGCCCGTCCGACGATCGCCATCGGTGGCTCCGACGGTTATGCCCGTTTCCTGGAGGGCGTCCGCGCGGAGGCACGGCGGAAGGGCGTGCCGGACTCGGTGCTTGACCAAGCGCTCGCGCTACAGGCACCAAACGCTCGCGTGCTGCAGCTCGATCGCCACCAGCCCGAGTTCACCCTCACCTGGGCACAGTATCGTGCCCGCGTGATCTCGCCGCAGCGCGAGCAGGGTGCAGCGCAAGCCTATCAGGCCAACCTGGCCCTGCTGACCAGCATCTGGCAGCGCTACCGGGTCGACCCCCGGGCGGTGATCGGCATCTGGGGGCTGGAATCCAACTTCGGCACCCGGATCGGCAGCTTCAACGTCGTGGATGCCTTGGCGACGCTGTCGTTCGATGGCCGCCGCGCCAGCTTCTTCCGGTCCGAGCTGATGGCGTCGTTGCGGATCCTGGGCAACGGCGACGTATCGCCGGCTGGGATGCTCGGCAGCTATGCCGGCGCCATGGGCCAGCCGCAGTTCATGCCCTCCTCCTATCTCCGCTATGCCGTCGACGAAACCGGCGATGGCCGGCGCGACATATGGACCAGCCGCGCCGATGTCTTCGCATCCATCTCCAACTACCTGGCCAGCAGCGGCTGGGTCACCGGCGAGCCGTGGGGCCAGCCGGTCAGGCTGACGCGGTCGATCGATGCGGCCGAGGCCGGCCGTCAGTCCCCCCGAGGTCTCAGCCACTGGGACCAGCTCGGCATCCGCCGCGTTGATGGGGCCCGGTTCTCGCGCATGGATGTCGAGGGCGCACTGCTGCTGCCCGACGGGTCGGCAGGCGACGCCTTCATGGTCTACCGGAACTTCAACGTCATCCGGCGCTACAACCCATCCGACTTCTATGCGCTGGCGGTCGGGCTCATCGGCGACGCGGCGGCTTGATCCGCCTCCGTTGGGTATTGGTCGGGCTCACCGCACTGGGCGTTGCGGGATGCCAACGCCATCCGTCGGCGCCGGTCGTCGCGGCAATACCCCGCTACACGGTCGGCACCCCATGGCAGGGCACCAATGGAGTATGGTTCTATCCGCGGGAACAGCTCGAGCTCCATCAAACAGGCCTCGCCATCATCGAGCCGGCGTCGATGGCCGGCCTGACGGCGGATGGCGAACGTCGTGATCTCGGCGCGGTGGCGGGCGCGCATCAGACCGTTCAGCTTCCCGCGGTGTTCCAGGTCACCAACCTCGAGAACGGGCGTCGGATGCTGGTCCGCATCAACGATCGTGGCCCGGCACCCCCTGGTCGCCTGCTGGCGTTGACCCCGGCCGCGGCCCGACGCCTGGGAATGGCCGTCGGCGTGCCGACCCGCGTCGCGATTGCTCTCGATCCCGACCGGAGCCGTGCCGTCGCCGCTCAGGCCGCTGGCGGCCCGCATCTCGACATCGTCGCGGCCCCGGTCGGGGACGTGCAGGAGCAATCGCTCGACGCACCAGGTCAGCCCGGCTCCGGTAGAACCGTCGTCGCCGTTCCGCAGGTCACATTCCCGCCGCCGCCCGCCGGATCTGACCAGCCCTCTGCGCCAGTACCCATCGTGGTGCAGCAGGGCATCCCGGACTCGGGATCGCTGTGGATCGACGCCGGACAGTTCAGCCAACGGAAGTATGCCGACAAGCTCGCCGCTGCGATGGGCGGCACCGTGGATGCCAGCGGCGTGGGCCGCGGAACGGTCTATCGCGTGCGGATCGGGCCGTTCAACCAGGTTGCGGAGGCCGACGAGGCTCTGGACCGAGCCCACCGTGACGGGGTAACCGGGGCACGCATCATCGTCGAGTAAGGATCGCCGTGCCCAGCAGAAGGCTCTTTTTGAGCGGCGCCGGCAGCCTCGTGCTGGCGTTGCTAAGGTTCCGACGCGGCCAGGCCCGGCCGCGACGCGGCGTTGCGCCGCCGCCGGTGGCCAGTGTGGCGCCGATAGGCTCGGCCCCTGCCGATACGCCGGTGGGTCCGCTCGACACCGAAGCGCGCTGGGCCTGCATCACCAACTTCAACACGGGCACGGTGATGCTGCAGAAGGCGGCCGACGAGCGAATGCCGCCCTCGTCGCTGACCAAGATGATGACGGCCTACCTCGTGTTCGGGATGCTGCGCTCCGGTCGCCTGCGGCTCGAGCAGATGCTGCCGGTCAGCGAGAAAGCCTGGCGCATGCAGGGCTCGAAGATGTTCGTGAAGCTGAACAGCCAGATCCCAGTGAACGACCTCATCCGCGGCATGCTGATCCAATCTGGCAATGATGCCTGCATCGTACTAGCCGAGGGTATATCCGGATCCGAAGACCAATTCGTGGCCCTGATGAATCTCGAAGCAAAGGCTATGGGCCTGACCAGTTCGAACTTTCGTAACGTCACCGGCTGGCCTGATGCCGACCACTACATGTCTGCTCGCGACGTGGGAACTGTAGCCCGTCACCTGATCGCCGACTTCCCGGAGTATTATCACTTCTTCTCTGAGAAAGATTACAGCTACAACAACATCAACCAGGGCAACCGCAACGTTCTGGTTGACCGGGGCCTGGCCGATGGGCTCAAGACCGGCCATACCGACGCGGGTGGTTTCGGCCTATGCGCCAGTTCCGATCATGGCAACAACCGCATCATCATGGTGGTGAATGGACTGCCCTCCTCACAGGCGCGCGTCGCCGAGGGCGAGCGCCTGCTGGGTTGGGCATTCGCCAACTTCGAGAACGTGCGGCTGCTGACCCGGGGCGAGGTGCTGGGTGACGGTCCCGTCTGGCTCGGTCAGCAGCCTACGGTCGCCCTGTCCGCCGGCAGCGACCTCCTGGTCACCGTGCCGCACGGCTGGCAGAACAAGGTCCGGGTGAGTCTGGATTACGATGCGCCGATCGCAACCCCGGTCGCCGTTGGTCGGCAGGTCGGGCAGGTTACGATCACCGGCGCCTCGGTGGACGAGATCCGCATCCCCCTGCTTGCCAACGCGGCGGTCGCACGCAAGAGCCTGCCGGACCGCGCGGTCGCGGTGCTGGCGCATCTCGTCGGTGCGGGTTAGCCGCGGCCACGATCCCGCCCAGACCTGTGCCTGAAGCGGCCGCGCCGGATCCGATCCTGGCTTCCGTCGGGTGTGGCATGTTCATCACGCTGGAGGGCGGCGAGGGCGTTGGCAAGTCGACGCAGGCGCGCCTGCTTGCCGACGCCCTGGCGGCCAACGGGCTACGACCGCTGCATACCCGTGAGCCGGGCGGCGCGCCGGGCGCCGAGCGGCTACGTACCCTCCTGCTGGCCGGCGACCACGAGCTCGGCCTGCACTCGGAGATCCTGCTGCATCTCGCCGCTCGCCTCGACCATCTTGAGAATACGATTCGGCCGGCGCTGGCCGCCGGACGGGTGGTCGTATGCGATCGCTACCATGATTCGACGCGGGCCTATCAAGGCTACGGGCTGGGGCAGGGTGATCCTCAGGTCATGGCCTTTATCCGCACCTTGATCGGCATCACGCCGCCGGCGCCTGATCTGACCTTGCTGCTGGACCTGCCGCGCGAGCAGGCCCGCGCCCGGCTGCGCCACCGCGGCACCGATGCCGACCGCTACGAGCGATTGGACGAGGCCTTCCACAACCGCGTCGCGGCCGGTTATCGCGAGATCGCCCACGCCGAGCCCGGACGCATCCGGCTGATCGACGCCGCCGGCACCGTGGAGGAGGTGCACCGGCGGCTGTTGGACGCGGTTGCCGACCGTCTGCGTCGGCATGGGGCGACTGGACGAGAACAGACATGAACGGCACGACCGGCCCGCGTGCGCAGGACTGGCTGGTCGGGCACGGCGATGCCGAGAGAACGCTTCTGCATGATGCCGGCGGCGGACGCCTGCATCACGCCTGGCTGTTCACCGGGCCGCCAGGCATCGGCAAGGCGACCCTGGCATTTCGCTTCGCCCGCTGGCTGCTGGCCGGGCGTCCGAGCCAAGACCTTGCGATCGATCCGTTCAGCCCGCTGTTCCGCCGCGTCGCCGCCGGCACCCACGCCGACCTACTCGCGATCGGCCGCGGCCTTGACGAGAAGCGCCAGCGCCTTCGCAGCGAGATCGTGGTGAACGAGGTTCGTCCTATCGCCGATTTCCTGCGCCGCACCGCTGTCGAGGGCGGCTGGCGCGTGGTCGTCCTCGATGACGCGGAGCTGATGAACCGCAACGCGGCCAACACCCTGCTCAAGGTCCTGGAGGAACCGCCGCCGGGCGCGGTGCTGATCCTGGTCAGCCCGGTGCCGGGTCGGCTATTGGGCACCATCCGCAGCCGCTGCCGTACCCTGCGCCTTCATCCACTGGCACCACCGGACATGGAGATGGTGCTGGGGCGCCTCCTGCCGGATCAGGACGCGCCGACGCGTCGGAAGTTGGCGGAGCTGGGCGGTGGGGCGCCCGGACAAGCGCTGGCGCTGGCCGCGGAGGACGGCGTCGCGCTGGAAGCGCTGGTGCGCGAGGTGCTGGTGGCCACCGATGCTCCGGGCCCGACCCGGTCCCATGCGGTGGCCGACATCGTCCTGCGGCGCGACGGCGGCTTCTCGACCTTTCTAAGCCTGCTCAGCAGTGCCATATCGGAGCGCCTGCGTGGCGACGTGCGTGGCGGTGGTTCGTCTTCGCTGGGCATCGACTGGTTCTCCGCCTGGCAGGAGATCCGCCGGACGCAGGACGAGACCGAGCGGTTCAACCTGGACAAGAGGCAGGCCCTGCTGTCGAGCCTGGGCCTGCTGAGCGGACGATGACCCAGCGCTACACCATCACCACGCCGATCTACTACGTGAACGGGGCGCCCCACCTGGGGCACGCCTACACCTCGGTCGCGGCCGATGTCATGGCACGCTGGCATCGGCTGGACGGCGCGGAGGTGTTCTTCCTCACCGGCACCGACGAGCACGGCCAGAAGGTCGAGCAGGCGGCGCTGGCCGCCGGTACGGACCCGCAGTTGTTCGTGGACCGCGTGTCGGCCGACTTCCGCGACCTCGCGGTGGCGATGAACGTGTCGTTCGACGACTTCATCCGCACCACTGAGCCGCGGCATGCCCGTGCCTGCGAGGCGCTGTGGCGTCGGCTGGAGGCGGCGGGCCAGATCTATCTCGGCTCCTACGCCGGCTGGTATGCGACCCGCGACGAGAGCTTCTACGGCGAGGACGAGCTGGTGCTGCGCGCCGACGGCATCCGCGTGGCGCCGACCGGCGCCCCGGTCGAGTGGGTCACCGAACCGTCCTACTTCTTCCGCCTGTCCGAGTGGCAGGACCGGCTGCTGGCGCACTACGAGGCCAATCCGGACTTCATCGGCCCGGCCGGCCGGCGCAACGAGGTGCTGAGCTTCGTCCGCCAGGGCCTGCGCGACCTGTCGATCAGCCGCACCAGCTTCCGATGGGGCATACCGGTGCCGGGCGACCCCGATCACGTGATCTACGTATGGTGGGACGCGCTGGTGAACTACATCACGGCGCTTGGCTATCCGGACGAGAAGGCTGCGCTCTGGCGCTTCTGGCCAGCCGACCTCCATCTGGTCGGCAAGGAGATCATCCGCTTCCACGCGGTGTTCTGGCCGGCCTTTCTGATGGCGGCGGGCATCGAGCCGCCTCGGCGGGTGTTCGCCAACGGCTGGTGGACCGCCGACGGCGAGAAGATGAGCAAGTCGCTCGGCAACGTGGTCGAGCCGCGCGCGCTCGTGGCCGAGTTCGGCGTCGACGCGGTACGCTACTTCCTGCTGCGCGAGGTGCCGTTCGGCGGCGATGGCGATTTCAGCCGCCGCGCCCTGATCTCCCGCCTCAACGTCGAGCTGGCCAACGACCTCGGCAACCTGGCACAGCGCACCCTGTCGCTGGTGAGCCGCAACTGCGACGGACGGTTGCCGCACCGCGGCCCGGTGACGGAGGATGATGCGGCGCTGTTGGTCCAGGCCGAAACCTTGCCCGACCGGCTCCGCCCGCTGATCCATCGGCAGGCGCTGCACGAGGCTCTGGAGGAAGCGTGGCGGGTGATCCGCGCCAGCAACGCCTTCATCGATCGGCAGGCGCCGTGGGCGCTCAGGAAGACCGACGCCGTGCGGATGGCGTCGGTGCTGCGGGTGCTGGCCGACGTGCTGCGCCAGGTCGCCACCGTGCTGACACCCTTCATGCCGGACGCCATGACGCGGATGCTCGACCAGCTCGGCGTGCCAACCGACGCGCGGACGCTGGCGGCCTTGGCCTCGCCGTTGCCGGCCGGGCTGCCGCTGCCGTCGCCGCAGGGCATCTTCCCGCGCCACATCGAGCCCGCCGTCGGCTGAGCGCATCTGTTCATGCTGATCGACAGTCATTGCCACCTGGACCATTTCGAGCCGGACGAGCTGTCGCCGTTGCTCGATCGCGCCGCCGCCGCCGGCGTGGCCGGCATGGTCACCATCGGCACCCGGCTGTCCGCCGCCGCGGTGAACCGCGCCCTGACCCGTTACGCCCGGCCGGGCCTGCGGATCTGGTGCACGATCGGCACCCACCCCGATCATGTCGGTGAGGAAGCGTTGCCGGAGCCGGAACGGCTGGCCGAGCTCGCCGCGGCGCCGGAGATCGTCGGCGTCGGGGAGTCCGGCCTTGATTACCATCACGGCGCCCCGGAGGTGCGGGCACTGCAGGCTGACAGCTTCCGCGCCCACCTGCGCGCTGCTCGGCTGGCCGACCTGCCGCTGGTGATCCATGCCCGTGACGCCGACGACGATGTCGCCGCGATCCTGCGCGAGGAGCATGCCGCCGGCGGTCCGTTCCGCCACCTGCTGCACTGCTTCAGCTCCGGCGCCGGTCTTGCCGAGACCGCGCTGTCGCTCGGGGGCTCGATCAGCTTCTCTGGCATCCTGACCTTCCCGAAGTCCGGCATGCTGCGCGACATCGCACTCTCGGTCCCGGCGGATCGGTTGCTGGTCGAGACCGACGCGCCGTTCCTGGCCCCGGTGCCCCGCCGTGGCCGTCGCAACGAGCCGGCCTTCGTCGCCCACACAGCGGCGACGCTGGCCGCGTTGCGCAGCATGACCATGCCCGAGCTGGCGCGCTTGACCGGCGCCAACTTCCATCGGCTGTTCAGCAAGGCCGTTTGACGGTGGGGGTGCCCAGCCCATGCGGGTGATCGTGCTCGGCTGCGGCGGCTCGGCCGGCGTGCCGATGCTGGGCGGCGCCGACGGATGCGGCGACTGGGGCCTTTGCGACCCGTCCGAATCGCGCAACCGACGCAGCCGTGCCTCGATCGTGCTGGAAGGCGACGACGGATACCGCGTCCTGGTGGATACCGGACCCGATCTCAGGCAGCAGCTGCTCGGCTGCGGCATCGGGCGCATCGACTCCATCCTCTACACCCATGCCCACGCCGACCATGTCGCCGGGCTGGACGACGTGCGCACGCTGAACCGCATCCTGGACCGGCCGATGGCCGTGCATGCCGCCGCGACCGTACTGGATGAGCTGCGCCAGCGCTTCTCCTATGCCTTCCGTCCCTGGTCGCCGCCTGGCTTCTACCGGCCGGTGCTGGTTCCATGCGAGGTCGCGGCCGGACAGCAGGTCGAGATAGGCGGCATGCGGCTGACGCTGTTCGGACAGCGCCACGGAAACGGGAGCACGCTGGGCATCCGGGTCGGTCCGTTCAGCTACTCGACCGACGTGGACGCGCTTGACGATGACGCCCTCGCGGTGATCGAGGGCAGCGAAACCTGGATGGTCGACTGCTTCCAGCGCCGGCCGCATCCCGCCCACGCCAACCTGTCCCTGGTCGCCGAATGGTCGCGCCGGCTCGGCGTGCGGCGTACGGTGCTGACCCACATGGGCACTGACATGGACTGGGGCTGGATGCGCCGGAATCTGCCGTTTGGACTGGAAGCGGCCTACGATGGCCTGATCCTGTCCGGCTGACGGCCGTCACTCGGACGGTTCCATCCGTGACCCCACCCGACCGGCCGCAATACCGACCTGCTGCTGCCTTGGCCTTGTGACAATCATATCACGATCTCACCGGCACATTTCCCGGTGCAACCCAGCCCTGCAATTTAGTTGAAACTCTTGCTGGGGCGGCGATAGCCTTTCTGAACCGGGGCCAAGGCGGTCTCCGGGCGGGATCGCGAACGAGCCACCCGAGCCCTGGACGGAAGATGCCGGCTTCCCGGTACCTGACCCGCCGTGGCCATCGTCATGGAGAACAGGGCCGCAGGGCAGGGACATCCGCACGACTCATCACAACCTGGCCCCTGGCCGGGATGAGCGATCCCCGCACCCGGCCCGGCGACACGCCGACAGGCTCGGCATCGATCACGGCACGGATTTTGGGGAACTTGCTTATGGCGCCGCTCGACGACGTGTTCACCCTGGCCACCACGATGCGCGACGAGCGCCGCGAGACCGAGATGAGCCTCGCGGAATACCTCGAGCTCTGCCAGGACGACCCGTCGTGCTACGCCACCGCGGCCGAGCGGATGCTGAAGGCGATCGGCGAGCCCGAGACCATCGATACGTCGAAGGACGCCCGGCTGGCCCGGGTATTCATGAACCGCACCATCCGCATCTACCCCGCCTTCTCCGACTTCCATGGCATGGAAGAGACGGTCGAGCGTATCGTCGGCTTCTTCCGGCATGCGGCCCAGGGTCTGGAGGAGCGCAAGCAGATCCTCTACCTGCTGGGGCCGGTCGGCGGCGGCAAGTCGTCGCTCGGCGAACGGTTGAAGTCGCTGATGGAGCGCGAGCCGATCTACGTCCTCAAGGCCGGCCGTCAGTTGAGTCCGGTGTTCGAGAGCCCGCTCGGCCTGTTCGATGTCGAGCGCATGGGTCCCAGCCTGCTGGGGCGCTACGGCATCCCTAGGCGGGTGCTGACCGGCATCGCAAGCCCCTGGGCGATGAAGCGGCTGGAGGAGTTCGACGGCGACATCTCGCGCTTTCGCGTGGTGAAGTTGCACCCGTCCAGGCTGAGGCAGATCGCGATTGCCAAGACCGAGCCCGGTGACGACAACAACCAGGACGTGTCGGCGCTGGTCGGCAAGGTCGACATCCGCCAGCTGGAAAGCCACAGCCAGAACGATCCCGACGCCTACGGCTTCTCCGGCGGCCTCAACCGCGCCAACCAGGGCATCCTCGAGTTCGTCGAGATGTTCAAGGCGCCGATCAAGATGCTGCATCCGCTGCTGACGGCAACGCAGGAGGGCAACTACGTCGGCACCGAGAACATCGGCTCGATCCCGTTCACCGGCATGATCCTGGCCCACTCCAACGAGGCCGAGTGGCAGAGCTTCCGCAACAACCGCACCAACGAGGCGTTCCTGGACCGCGTGTGCGTGGTCAAGGTGCCTTACTGCCTGCGCGCCACCGAGGAGACCCGGATCTACGGCAAGCTGATCCAGGGCTCGGCGCTGGGCGAGGCGCCATGTGCGCCCAACACGCTGGAGATGCTGGCCCGTTTCGCGGTGCTGTCCCGGCTGAAGGGGCACCCGAACTCGTCGCAGTTCGCCAAGATGCGCGTTTATGACGGGGAGAACATCCGCGAGACCGACCCCAAGGCCAAGACCATGCAGGAGTATCGCGACGCCGCCGGCGTCGACGAGGGCATGGACGGCGTGTCCACCCGGTTCGCCTTCAAGGTGCTGTCCGCCACCTTCAACCACGATCCCACCGAGGTCGCGGCAGACCCGGTGCACCTGATGTACGTGCTGGAACAGGCGGTGCGGCGCGAGCAGTTTCCCGCCGAGGTGGAGGCCTCCTACCTGGCGGCCCTGAAATCCGATCTTGCCGGCCGCTACGCCGAGTTCGTCGGCAACGAGATCCAGAAGGCCTACCTCGAGAGCTACCACGATTACGGTCAGAACCTGTTCGACCGCTACCTCGATTATGCCGACGCGTGGATCGAGGACCAGGATTTCAAAGATCCCGATACCGGTCAGATGCTGAGCCGCGAGCTGCTCAACGCCGAGCTGACCAAGATCGAGAAGCCGGCTGGCATCGCCAACCCCAAAGATTTCCGCAACGAGGTGGTGAAGTTCTCGCTGCGCTCGCGCGCCAACCGCGGAGGCAACAATCCGTCCTGGACCAGCTACGAGAAGATCCGCGACGTGATCGAGAAGCGGATGTTCA
>CAXUBN010000020.1:0-17682 GCA_964249255.1 uncultured Acetobacteraceae bacterium
GCCACGGCGGATCCGTGTGGCCCGGCGCTGGCGGCGGCGCGATTCGGGGCGCCGGGACCGTTGCCGGGGCCGGACGCGGCCAAGCCGCGCAAGGGGCCGAGGGGGCTCGACATCCTGCGCGGGCTCGGGCTGTTCCGGTGAGTGCCATGACGGCACGGCGGCGGGTGTGGCGGCGAGCCCAGGCGGTGGCGGACGGGCAGCGCTACCGGATCATGCTGGATGAGCGGCCGTTGCGGTTGCCGGGGGGCACCGTGTTGTTTCTCCGAACGCCGCGGCTCGCGGAGGCTGTGGCGGTTGAATGGTCCGAGGCCGGCGGCGGGGTTGTCGGCGGCACGTTCGGGGCGGAAGCATTGGGGCTGACGCGGCTGGCGGCGACCCTGCAGGAGCGGGTGATGCCGGACCGCGAGACGGTGGTGGCAACCCTGCTGGGCGGGCTCGACGACGAGTTGCTGTGCTATCGGGCGACGCATCCGGAGTCGCTGGTGACATGGCAGCAACGGGACTGGCAGCCCTGGCTCGACCGATGCCGAAGCCTTCACGGGGCGGACCTCGTGGTGGGGATCGGGGTGATGCCGACTCGACAGCCGGGTCCTGCTCGGGCGGCGATGCGGCGGTCGCTGATGCGGCAGGATGACGGAACGCTGACGGCCCTCGGCGTGCTGGTGCCGTTGCTGGGCAGCCTGGTGCTGGGGCTGGCCGTCACGGATGGGGCCTTGGCGCCGGAGGCGGCGGTCGAGCTGACGCTGCTCGACGCGCTGCACCAGGCACGGCAGTGGGGCATGGACGCAGAACTCGCAGACTGGCAGATGCAGATGGAGCGCGACGTGGGGGAGGCGAGGCGCTTCGTTGTTCTGGCCGGCATGGTGGCGGCGCAGCAATGGCTGATCACGGGCCGGGTGCAGGGAGTCGGCTACCGGATGTGGCTGCAGGGGAAGGCACGGAGGCACAGCCTGGCCGGGTGGGTGCGGAACCTGGCGGACGGGCGGGTTGAGGCGGTGCTGGGTGGTGCCGCGGACCGTTTGGCCTCGATGCGAGAGGCGGCCCTGCGCGGGCCGGCGGATGCCATAGTCGATGGGGTGGCGGTGACGGATTGGGACGGACCACTGCCGGACGGGGCATTTCGACAGGTGCCCGATGCGGCGGTTCCGGAGGCCAATCCGACTCCCATCGTAGCGCGATCGCAATAATAATTGGCTCTCGTTAAGTTGAAGTCGCCAGTGACGGACGCCTGCGGCTCCTGTTGCTCAGTTGGCACCTGTTGTGATCATTGGTTACATCGCGCCCGGCAGTCCTTTGCTAGGCATATCGGGTCGATGAACAGGAGCCTTGTCATGAACGATGCGACATCCGGCGCCGCCCATGACCGCCCCGTTCATCCCGTCGGCCGCCGGCTGCAGCGACGGGCGGCCCGTTTCGCCGCCCGTTGCGCGATGGGATCCTGGTTGCTGCTGTTGGCGATGCCGGTGGCGGTGCTTGTCTGCGCATTGAGCTGATCCGCCATCCGGCCGGAGGCGCGGATCGAGGCGTGCATGCTAGTGCGGCCGTGGCAGACGGCAGCCTAGCCGCAAAATAGATCCTCAGGATTGGGTTCCAAGGGCTTGCAGCCCTTGGCGGGTCCAGGGCGGCGCCCTGGGCTCAGGGTAACATCACGCTGACGGCCGCTTGCGCAGCAATTCCCTCGCCACGCCCCGCGAAACCAAGCCGTTCCGTCGTGGTGGCCTTGACCGAGACGCGACCGTGCTCGACCCCCATCAGCGAGGCCAGCCGCTGGCGCATGGCGGCGGCGTGGGGCCCGATCTTGGGTCGCTCGCAGATCAGGGTGACGTCGGCGTTGACCAGCATCCCGCCGCGGGCGGCGATGCGCTCCGCGGCATGGCGCAGGAAGCGGGCGCTGTCGGCATCCTTCCAGGCGTCTTCGCTTGGCGGGAAATGCTGGCCGATGTCACCCTCGGCCATCGCCCCGTAGATCGCGTCGCACAGTGCGTGGATGCCGACGTCGGCATCGGAATGACCGGCCAGGCCGCGCTCGAACGGTACCGTGACGCCGCACAGGATCAGCGGGCGGTTGTCCGCAAAGGCGTGCACGTCGAAGCCGGTGCCGGTGCGTGGCAGCAGCGATGGCCCGATCAGCCGCTCCAGTCGCACCATGTCCTCCGCGTAGGTCAGCTTGATGTTGTCGTCGGAGCCGGGAACAAGGGCCACGCTGTGGCCGGCCATCTCGAGCAGGGCGGCGTCGTCGGTCATCTCGCCGCCGGCGGCGCTCCGGTGCAGGTCGCGCAGCAGGGCGAAGCGGAAGCCCTGCGGCGTTTGCGCCCGGAACAGCCCGTCGCGGGGCACGGTGCCTGCGATCCGCCCGTCCCGCCCGCGTTTCAGCGTGTCCGCGACGGCGACTGCCGGGATGGCGCCGTCATGGTCGTCAAGCGCGGCCAGGACGTCACGGACCAGCGCATCTGGTACGAACGGGCGGGCCCCGTCATGAACCAGCACCAAGTCGGGCCGCATCGGCCCCGGCAAGGTATCCAGCGCTTCCAGGCCGGCCCGCACGCTCAGTTGACGGGTGACGCCGCCGGGGACCGTCGGCAGCACGGTGGCCATGCCGACGGATAGCCCGGCCAACGCCGGCTCCAGCAGGACCGCGTCGCCGACCGGTTGCAGCACCTATAGGTGCGGCTGGCGGGCCTCGGCAGCGGGGTGTATCCCGGCGCGGCCGGCCAGCCGGCTGAACTGCTTCGGCGTCTCGGCGCCGAAGCGGCGGCCGGAGCCGGCGGCCAGGAGAAGGGCGGCGGTGCGCATCGGCGCTGAATGAGGCGGCGGCGGCGTGGCGTCAAGCAAGGTGGGTGTCGGGCGGCGCGGGACGTGAACGGGAATGATTGCGCCCCGTCCCATGCGCGGGTATTTTGCTCAAATCATGGGCAAACCTTCCACTCCGCCGACAGCCCGATTGCGGCCGATCGACCTCGGCGGCGGGGTGGTGATCGACCGGCCGGTCGTCCTTGCACCGATGTCGGGCGTCACAGACCTGCCGTTCCGCCGGCTGGCGCGTCGCCTGGGCGCCGGGCTGGTGGTGTCGGAGATGATCGCCTCGTGGGCGATGGTGCGGGAGAACGGGGCCACGCTGCGCATGGCCGAGACTGCCGACGACGGAGATACTAAAGCACTCCATCTTCCCCGAATCAATAAAAAAAAAATGGCGGAGGCCGCGCGCATCGCGGTGGGGCGGGGCGCCGATCTCGTCGACATCAACTTCGGCTGCCCGGCCAAGAAGGTGGCGGTGGGCCAGCAGGCCGGCTCTGCGCTGATGCGCGACGAGCGACTAGCGGCGCGGCTGCTGGACGCGACGGTGCGGGCAGTGGCGGTGCCAGTCACTCTGAAGATGCGCATGGGTTGGGATCATGCCAACCTGAATGCGCCCGCGCTGGCACGGATCGCGGAGGGGTGCGGCATCCGCATGATCACCGTGCATGGACGGACCCGACAGCAGTTCTACACCGGGCAGGCGGACTGGGACTTCGTCGGGCGGGTGAAGCGGGCGGTATCGCTGCCGGTAATCGTCAACGGCGACATCAACGACGTTTCGGATGCGCGGGCGGCGCTGGCGGCATCGGGCGCCGATGGGGTGATGATCGGCCGTGGCTGCTACGGCCGGCCGTGGCTGCCGGCGCAGGTGGCGGCGGCGCTGGACGGCGAGCCGGTGCCACCGGACCCGGAGCTCGACATCGAGCGGGCGATCGTTCTGGAACACTACCACGCGATGCTGTCGCATTTCGGTGTTCATCCCGGACTCAGGCTCGCCCGCAAGCACGTGTCCTGGTACTCGGCCGGGCTGCCCAACTCGGCCGAGTTCCGGTCGGCGATCAACCGGGTGGACGAGGCCGATGCCGCGATCGCCATGATCGGGACCTTCTACGACCGGCAGATCGAGGCCGGTGCCCGCCGCGAGCGGCGGGCCGGGCCGGGCGCGGATGTCGAGCAGGACCTGGCGGCGTGACGGTTGCCGCGCCGCCGGACACGGTGAAGAGGCTCCGGCGCGGAACGGGACCGGGAGCACCGCCGCCGGCGCCACCCCAGCCGATCGCGGCGGCGATGCCGACGCCCGATGCCGGGGCCATGATGGAAAGCCTGCCGATCCCGGTTTTGATGCTCGACCGGCGGCACTGCATCCGTTACGTCAACGGCGCCGCCGAGCCGTTCTTCGGGATGTCGCGATCGCAGCTGCGGCTGCTGAAGCTGGTCGACCTCCTGCCGTCCGATCATCCGCTGTTCCAGCTGCTGGACCAGGTCCGGTCCACGGGCAACAGCATCGTCGAGCACGAGCTGACGCTGGAAGGGCCGAGGCTCAGCCGGCAGGGCATCACCGTACAGGGTACCCCGGTCGGCTCGGGATGCGGCGGTCCGGGGTTTGGGCCGGGGCTCGGAGAAGACGGGGAGTTCGTGCTGCTGACCCTGCACGACGCGTCGGCGGCACGGGCGCTGGACCGGCAGCTCACCTTCCGCAACGCCGCCCGAAGCGTGTCCGGCATGGCGGCGATCCTGGCGCACGAGGTCAAGAACCCGCTGTCAGGCATCCGCGGCGCCGCCCAGCTGCTGGAGGGCACAGTGGGCGATGGTGACCGCGAACTGGCGGTGCTGATCCGCGACGAGGCCGACCGCATCCGTGCGCTGGTCGAGCGCATGGAGATGTTCAGCGAGAAGCCGATCGACCGCCGGTCGGTCAACATCCACCGCGTGCTGGAGCACGTGCGGATGCTGGCGCAGCGCGGGTTTGCCGCGCACATCCGGTTCGTCGAGAACTACGATCCGTCGCTGCCGCCGGTGTGGGGCAACCGCGACCAACTCGTGCAGGTACTGCTGAACCTGGTCAAGAACGCGGCCGAGGCGATCACCGGCGATGCGGCCGCCGCGGGCAGCGGCGAGATCACGCTGTGCACGGCCTACCACAACAGCGTCCGGTTGGCGGTGAAAGGCTCCGACCGGCGCATGCACCTGCCGCTGCTGGTGACGGTGCGGGACAACGGTCCCGGTATCTCCGAGCAGATCCGGCCGCATCTGTTCGAGCCGTTCCTCACCACCAAGGTCAGCGGCAGCGGGCTCGGACTGGCGCTGGCCGCCAAGATCGTCGGCGACCATGGCGGACTGATCGAGATCGACAGCCGTCCGGGCCGCACCGACGTGCTGCTGCACCTGCCCGTGCTGGTCGAGGATGCCGGCGGGCCGTAGGCTCGGTCCGGCCCGGTCAGTCGTCCGGAGCGCGAAGATCAAGGTGTCGGTTCCGCGATGACTCTGCCCACGGTCCTGGTCGCCGACGACGACCGCTCCATCCGCACCGTGCTGACCCAGGCGCTGGGTCGCTCCGGCTACCAGGTGCGGACCACCGGCAATGCCGCCACGCTGTGGCGCTGGGTCGAGGACGGCGAGGGCGACCTCGTGATCACCGACGTGGTGATGCCCGACGAGAACGGGCTCGACCTGATCCCGCGCATCAAGCGGATCCGGCCGGAGCTGCGGATCGTGGTGATGAGCGCGCAGTCGACGCTGATGACGGCGGTCAAGGCCGCGCAGCGGGGCGCCTTCGAGTACCTGCCCAAGCCGTTCGACCTGCGCGAGCTGCTGTCGGTGGTCGCGCGTGCGCTGGCGACTCCGGCCCCGCCGGCACTGGCCGAGGCATCGGCGGCGGCCGACGCGGACGAGCGGCTGCCGTTGATCGGGCGGTCGGCGGCGATGCAGGACATCTACCGCATCATCGCCCGTCTCACGACGGCGGATCTCACCGTGATGGTCAACGGCGAGAGCGGCACCGGCAAGGAGCTGGTGGCGCGCGCGCTGCACGATTACGGGCGCAGGCGCGGCGGACCATTCGTCGCCGTCAACATGGCGGCGATCCCACGCGAGCTGATCGAGAGCGAGCTGTTCGGCCACGAGCGCGGCGCCTTCACCGGGGCCACCAACCGCAACCAGGGCCGCTTCGAGCAGGCCAGCGGCGGCACCCTGTTCCTGGACGAGATCGGCGACATGCCGCCCGAAGCGCAGACCCGGCTGCTGCGGGTGCTGCAGGAGGGCGAGTTCACCACCGTGGGCGGCCGGCAGCCGATCAAGGCCAACGTCCGGATCATCGCCGCCACCCACCGCGACCTGCGCCAGCTGATCCGCACCGGCAGCTTCCGCGAGGACCTGTTCTACCGGCTGAACGTGGTCCCGATCCGGCTGCCGCCGCTGCGCGAGCGGGTGGAGGACATCCCCGTGCTGGCCCGTCATTTCCTGGAAAAGGTCCAGCAGACCGGGCTTCCGGGCAAGCTGCTGTCAGAGGAGGCGACGGTGCGGCTGCAGGGCCACCGCTGGCCCGGCAACGTCCGCGAGCTCGAGAACCTGATGCGCCGGCTGGCGGCGCTGTATCCGCAGGAGGTCATCACCGGCGAGGTGGTGGCGGGCGAGCTCGCCGAGAACGCCAGCCACGAGCCGGCCGAGGTGCCGGGCGCTGCGGACGGCGAAGGGCTGGCCCAGGCGGTGGAACGGCATATCCGGCAGTTCCTCCTGGCCAGCCGCGACGGCATGCCGATGCGCGACATCTACGACCGCGTCATCGCCGAGGTGGAGCGGCCGTTGATCCAGATGACGCTGGCCTCCACCAAGGGCAACCAGATCAAGGCCGCGGCGATGCTGGGCCTCAACCGCAACACGTTGCGCAAGAAGATCCGCGACTTGGAAATTCCGGTCGTGCGGGGCGTGGGCTGAGCGTGGGCACGGCGGGGCCCGCCGTCACCCCGGCCAGCCGGGGCCCGCGACCGCCGCGCGGCCGGCCACGGCTGGTGGACATGCTGCTGGGCAAGGTCGCCACGCTGATGATGGCGGCGACCGCGCTGGCACTTGGCATAGCCACCTTCGCGGTGCTGTCGCGTGGCATGTCGCTGACCCGGCGGCCGCACGTGGAGGCGGCGCTGTTCGTCGCCAACCTGCTGGTGCTGCTGATGCTGGCGGCGGCGCTGACCGGGCGGCTGGGGCGTGTGATCGCCGAACGGCGGCGTGGCCTGGCCGGGGCCCGGCTGCACGTCCGGCTGGTGCTGCTGTTCGGCGTGGTGGCGGTGACACCCACCATCGTGGTCGGCGTCTTCGCAGGGGTGTTCTTCCACCTCGGCATCCAGATCTGGTTCAACGATCGGGTCCGCACCGCGCTGGGCGAGGCGGTGCAGGCGAGCCGGGGATACCTGCAGGAGCACAACAACACCATCCGCGCCGATGCGATCGCGATGGCCGCAGACCTGGCCCAGGCCGGCACGCTGCAGTACGTCAACCCGGCGGCGCTGGGCCAGATGCTGGCCGATGCCCGCTACAGCCGCGGGCTCGACGAGGCCGCCATCTATGACCCGCGCACCAACGAGGTGGTGGTGTCCACCGGCATGCTCGGCGGCCTTGGCGTGACCGCGCCGCCCAGCACCGCCACCCTGCTGGCCCACGACGGCGACGTCGCCATCCTGGACAGCCCGGACAGCCGCACGGTGAGCGCCGTGGCCCGGATCGGTGACGATCCCGACCCGGCGCTGATGCTGATGATCTCGAAGCCGGTCGATCCGGCGATCCTGGAGCATGCGCGGCATACCGAGAGCGTGGCCGCCGAGTACGGCCGGCTCGACCACAACCGCTCGGCGCTGCAGGGCACGTTCGTGCTGATCTTCGCCCTGGTGGCGCTGCTGGTGCTGGCGGCCGCGGTGCTGATCGGGCTGGTGCTGGCGACCCAGATCGCGCGGCCCGTGGGGCTGCTGATCCTGGCGGCCGAGCGGGTAAGGGGCGGCGACCTGGCGGTCCGGGTTCCGGAGGCCGGGCCGGACGACGAGGTGGCGGGGCTCAGCCGCGCCTTCAACCGCATGACCGACCAGCTATCGGCGCAGCGGCGCGAGCTGATGTCGGCCTACAGCCAGATCAACGAGCGGCGGCGCTTCACCGAGGCGGTGCTGTCAGGCGTGTCGGCGGGCGTGATCGGGCTCGACGCCGAGCAGCGGGTGGAGCTGCCCAACCGCACCGCCAGCGCGCTGCTGGACAGTGACCTCATGGGTGCGGTGGGGCACCGGTTGGCCGAGATCGTGCCGGAGTTCGCGCCGTTGCTGGCGCTGTCGGGCGCGCATCCGGAGCGGGCACAGACCGGCGAGGTGCAGCGCGGCGGGGCATCCGCGCGGCGCACGCTGCTGGTGCGGATCGGGCCGGAGATGCGGGGCGCAGTGACGGAAGGCTACGTCGTCACGTTCGACGACATCACCGAGCTGCAGTCGGCGCAGCGCAAGGCGGCCTGGGCGGACGTGGCGCGGCGCATCGCGCACGAGATCAAGAACCCGCTGACGCCGATCCAGCTATCGGCGGAACGGTTGAAGCGGCGGTTCGGGCGCGAGATCACGTCCGACCCGGAAACATTCAGCCAGTGCGCCGACACCATCGTGCGGCACGTCGGGGATATCGGCCGCATGGTGGATGAGTTCTCGGCGTTCGCGCGCATGCCGCAGCCGGTGATCCGGCCGGAGGATCTGTCGCGCATCGTCCGGGAGATGCTGGTGCTGCAGAAGGCCGCCCACCCCGAGATCGCGTTCGAGACCCGCCTGCCTGAGCGCGGACCGGCCGTGCCCTGCGACCGTCGGCTGATCGGACAGGCGCTGACCAACCTGCTCCAGAACGCCGCCGACGGCATCGCCATGCGGCCGCGGATCGGGGAGTCCGACGCTTCCCCCCCGCCGTTACCAACCGGGACGGTGGTCGGCACCATCCTGGTGTCACTGGAGGAGGCGGGAGGGCAGGTCAGGGTCGCGGTCGCCGACGACGGGCTGGGCCTGCCGGTTCAGGACCGGGAGCGGCTGGTGGAGCCCTACGTCACGCACAAGCCGAAGGGTACCGGGCTAGGGCTTGCCATCGTCAAGAAGATCATGGAGGACCATGCGGGCCTGGTCATGCTGGACGACCGGCTCGAGGGCCCGGGAGCGGTCGCGACGTTGATACTACCGGTGAAGCTGCCCGATGCCGCATGAGATCCTGATCGTCGACGACGAGCCCGACATCCGGCTGCTGATCGAGGGCATCCTGCGCGACGAGGGCTACGACACCCGCCTCGCCGGGGACTCGGACGCTGCCATCGCGGCGTTCCGCGCCCGTCGGCCGGCCCTGGTGATCCTGGACATCTGGCTGCAGGGCTCGCGGTTGGATGGGCTCGGCATCCTGAAGGCGATGCAGGGCGAGGAGCCCGCGGTGCCCACCATCATGATCTCGGGCCACGGCACCATCGAGACCGCCGTGGCCGCCCTGCAGCTCGGCGCCTACGACTTCATCGAGAAGCCGTTCAAGTCGGATCGGCTGCTGGTGGTGGTGCGACGGGCCCTCGAGGCGGCACGGCTGGCGCGCGAGAACGCCGAGCTGCGGCTGCGCGCCGGCCCCGAGACCACCTTGGACGGCGACAGCGCCGCCATCGTCGCGGTGCGGGCGCAGATCGAGCGGGTGGCGCCGACCGGCTCGCGGGTGCTGATCTCGGGAGCGGCCGGCTCCGGCAAGGAGGTGGCGGCCCGCATGATCCACGCCCGCTCGCGCCGCTCGGAGGGGCCGTTCGTGGCGTTGAACTGCGCGACCCTGGCACCGGGCCGGTTCGAGGAGGAGCTGTTCGGGATCGAGGGCAGCCTGGACGGTGTCCAGGCGGTGGGCCCCGGCGGTGCCGGCACGGGCATTGGGCGACGTACCGGGCTGCTGGAGCGGGCGCATGGCGGCACGCTGCTGCTGGACGAGATCGCCGACATGCCGATCGAGACCCAGGGCAAGATCGTTCGCGCCCTGCAGGATCAGACCTTCGAACGGCTGGGCGGCGCCACCCGGGTTAAGGTCGACGTGCGCGTGCTGGCGACCACCAATCGCGACCTGCAGGCCGAGATCGCCGCGGGCCGGCTACGCGAGGATCTTTACTACCGACTGGCGGTGGTGCCGTTGCGCGTGCCGAGCCTGCGCGAGCGACGCGAGGACATCCCCGACCTCGCCCGGCTGTTCCTGGCCCGCTCGGCCGAGACTGCCGGACTACCGGGACGCGGGCTGTCGGCCGACGCCCTGGCGGCGCTGCAGAGCTACGAGTGGCCCGGCAACTCGCGCGAGCTACGCAACCTGATGGACTGGTTGCTGATCATGGTGCCGGGCGGCTCGGAGACCATCCGTGCCGAGATGCTGCCGCCCACGATCGGGCAGGGCGCTCCGGCGCTGCTGCGGTTCGATCCAGCCGCGGACGTGATGGGGCTGCCGTTGCGCGAGGCGCGCGACCTGTTCGAGACCCAGTATCTCCAGGCACAGCTGCTGCGCTTCGGCGGCAACATCAGTCGTACCGCGGGCTTCGTCGGGATGGAGCGCAGTGCGCTGCACCGCAAGCTGAAGCAGCTGGGCGTCAACTCGGAAGACCGCGTGCCGAGCTGAGAATGGCCTGGTCCTGGCCTGTCGCGGTCGGGTCGGCTTGTTTTTGCGGTGCATCAAGACGATCTAAAGTCGCTGACGCGGGGATAGCCCGCGCGGTGACGCCGGTCGGGGTCATGAACAAGAAGAAAAAGGGCCATAGCATTGGCTAAGGATACCTCTCAGAACGTGCAGGACGTATTCCTGAACCATGTTCGCCGCTCCAAGACCCCGGTCACGATCTTCCTGGTCAACGGGGTCAAGCTCCAGGGCATCATCACCTGGTTCGACAACTTCTCCGTGCTGCTGCGACGCGACGGGCATACCCAGCTGGTCTACAAGCATGCGATCAGCACCGTGATGCCGGCGGCCCCGATCGCGCTGTTCGACCAGAACAAGGCGGAGATCGGCGGCTTGGTCGGAGAGGTGGAGCAGGGCACGCCGTAGCCGTGGCGTCCCGCGAGGTGGTGGCGGCGCCGACCCGTGCGGCCGTCATCCTGCCTTGGGACCGGCCAGGGCGCGGGGAGGGGCATGGGCAAACGGAGCCGGTGCCGGACGCGATGGCGGGCGAGCCGCCCCGCCACGAGCTCCGGGCGGCGGAAGCGCGCCTCGATGAGGCGGTCGGACTGGCGGCGGCGATCGGGCTGATGATCGTACGCCGGGCAGTGCTGCCGATCCGGACCCGGCGACCGGCGACGCTGTTCGGCACCGGGCAGGTCCAGGCGCTGGCTGAGGCGGTCGCAGCCGAGCAGGTGACGGTGGTGATCGTCGACGGTCGGCTGACCCCGGTGCAGCAGCGCAACCTGGAGCGGGCGCTCCGCGCGAAGGTGATCGACCGGACGGCGCTGATCCTGGACATCTTCGGCGACCGGGCGGCGACGCGGGAAGGAACGCTGCAGGTCGAGCTGGCGCACCTCGAGTATCAGCGCTCGCGGCTGGTGCGGTCCTGGACCCACCTGGAGCGGCAGCGCGGCGGCTTCGGGTTCCTGGGCGGCCCGGGCGAAACGCAGATCGAGGCCGACCGGCGACTGATCGGCGACCGCATCGTACGGCTGCGGCGCGATCTCGAGCAGGTGCGGCGCACGCGAGGCCTGCACCGCGAGGCGCGTCGGCGGGTGCCGTTCCCGGTGGTGGCGCTGGTCGGCTACACCAACGCCGGCAAGTCGACCCTGTTCAACATCCTCACCGGCGCCACCGTGCAGGCGCAGGACCAGCTGTTCGCGACGCTTGACCCCACCATGCGGGGATTGGTGCTGCCATCCGGACGACGGGTGATCCTGTCGGACACCGTGGGGTTCATCAGCGAGCTGCCGACCGAACTGGTCGCCGCCTTTCGGGCAACGCTGGAGGAAGTGGCCGAGGCCGACGTGATCCTGCACGTGCGCGATGCCGCGCATCCGGACAGTGCCGCCCAGCGCGGCGACGTGGTCGCGGTGCTGGACGGCATGGCGGCCGACGGCACGCTCGATGCCGGCTGGCCGGACCGGGCGACCGAGGTGCTGAACAAGGCGGACCTGCTGGGCGGGACGGCCTCTGTGTCGCCACGCGACGGGGCGGTGGCGGTGTCTGCGATCACTGGCGAGGGGCTGAACGAGCTGCGGGCCGCGATCGACCGGCAGTTGGCGGGAGCGATGGTTTCCGTGGAATATCGTCTGCCCGTCGATGACGGTGCGGCGGTTGCCTGGCTCTACGCGCACGGCGAGGTGGTCAACCGGCACGACGCCGAGGATGCGGTGGTGCTGTCGGTCCTGTTGCTGCCTGCCGACCGTGCCCGCTTCGAGCGGCGACAGGACCATGGGAGCCCGGCGATGCGGGCGGTGGAACCCGCGGCGTGATCTTGTGGTCGACGGCCACACGCCGACTTGAACCTTCCGGCGCAATCGCCAAGATTAGGGCCAACATCGGCACCTCGATGGCTGCCAGCAGCGTGGTCGCCGCCGCGCACAACGCCGTTCCCCGGAGGACGCCACATGACCCAGATCGGTCACTACATCGCCCCGACCCGCCGCATGAACGCCCTTGGCGCGCATTCGCTCGACCATTTTTCGCTGGTGGTGCCGGACCTCAAGGAGGCCCAGCGCTACTACCAGTCGTTCGGGCTGGACGTTCGGGAGCGCGGTGACGCGCTGGAACTCTACACGTTCGGCCATCCCCATCGCTGGGGCATACTGACCGAGGGGCCCTTCAAATCGCTGCAGCACGTCTCGTTCGGCATCTTCGCCGATGACGTGGAGCGTTTCCATGCTCGCCTACAGGAGTGTGACGTCGAACTGCTGGACCCGCCGCCCGGCGTCGACAGCAACGGCTTCTGGTTCCGTGATCCGGACGGCACGTTGGTCGAGTTGAAGGTGGCCGAGAAGTCGTCACCCAACTCCAAGTCCGATGCCGGGTTGGGCGGGGTAGGGGCCAATGCCCGCGGTGCCGCGATGCGGGGCCAGGCCGGGGTGGTGAGACCGCGCCGCATGGCCCATATCCTGCTGTTCGCGCGCGACGTGCCGGCGATGCTGTCGTTCTACGGCCGGGTGCTGGGCTTGCGCCTGTCCGACGAGGCCGGCGGCGTGATCGCCTTCATGCACGGCATCCATGGCAGCGACCACCACATGGTGGCCTTCGCCAAGTCGGACGGGCCGGGTTTCCACCATTGCAGCTGGGATGTCGGCCAGATCAACGAGATCGGCGTCGGCGCCGCGCAGATGGCGGACAAGGGTTTCACGGCCGGCTGGGGTCTGGGACGGCATGTGCTGGGCTCGAATTACTTCCACTACGTGCGCGATCCATGGGGCAGCTACAGCGAATACTCGTGTGACATCGACTACGTGTCCGTGGATCATGACTGGAACGGCGAGTCGCACGACGTCGAGAATAGTCTTTACCTGTGGGGTCCGGAGCCGCCGGCCGACTTCGCGCACAACTACGAAGTCTCCCCGGAACGGAAGCTGATCTCCGTCGGCGTTTAGGTAATGGCCCTCCAACCCGGAAACGGGTTGGAAATGCTTGATCCGTCAGTGGGGCGTTATGATCAGTGGTGGTCGTTGCCAACATGACCGCCACGGCTTACTAAACCTCACATTACACGCAATGATCTGGACCGCGTGAACCTCGTGACGAGGCTGCTTCCTCGTCACGTTTGACGGCCTGCCAGCCGGCCTCCATCTCCCCGAGTGGGACATTGCGAAGGCTGCGGCCGGTGGCCTCAAGGCCGCGTTCCATCGCCTCAAATCGCCGTTGGAACTTGGCGTTGGCATGCCGCAGGCAGTGTTCCGGATCAAGCCCAAGCTTGCGGGCCACATTGGCGACCGTAAACAGGATATCGCCGACCTCATCCTGCATCCGTGCCGGATCGCCCTCGTCCAGCTCCGCGCGTAGCTCGGTCAGCTCCTCGTCGATCTTGTCCAGCACCTGCGCCGGCGTCGGCCAGTCAAATCCGACCCGGGCGGCGCGGTCGCACAACTTCGCAGCGCGCAGCAAGGCCGGCAGGTCGATCGGGATGCCGGCCAGGGTGCCGTGCTCCGCCCGGATGCGGCGTTCGGCTGCCTTGTTGTTCTCTCAGGCATCGCGGCTGAGGGAGGTGACGTCACCGAACACGTGCGGATGGCGACGCACCATCTTGTCGGCGATCAGCCGGGTGATGGTGGCGAAATCGAACCGTGCCGCGCTTTCGCCGAGGCTGGCGTGGTAGACCACCTGGAACAGCAGATCACCAAGCTCGTCGGGCAGTGCCGCCCAATCGCGCCTGTTGATCGCGTCCACGACCTCATAGGCCTCCTCGATCGCGTAGGGCGCTATGGTGTCGTGGCTCTGGGCTTGGTCCCATGGACAGCCCGTGGCGGGATCGCGCAGGGCCGTCATGATGGCGAGCAGGCGGGTCAGCTGGCGGGCGGCGTCGTCGGGCGGCGCTGCGTTTGCGGGATCATCCATGGCGGAAGGGTGGCAAGGGCGGCGGGGCACGACAAGGGAGAGCCCGATCTGTTGACGGCGGCGGCGAAGTGGCGAACGCTCCCCTCCCGATCCAGGAGTGTCCTCGTGCCCGACACCGATCCGGAGGCGCCGCTCGACCTGTCGTCGTTCGATCGTCCGGCCGCGGCGCCCGCAGCGGGGACGCTGGCGACGGTGCCGCCCGAACTGCAGCCGGAGCCGACGACGACGCGGCTGGTCGATCCAGACACGTTGAAACCGGACGACCGGGCGGCGGCCGATCGCTCGGCCGCACGGATCGACTTCCGCCGCAGCGCCACCCTGCTGGCACATGGCGAAGGCGTGCTGGCCGGGATCGCGCAGGCATCGCGGCAGCTTCTAACCGGAGTGAGGATCGGCGAGGCGGGCGAGGTGGGCCGGATCGCGGCCTCCGTGATCGATGGCGTCAAGATCCTGCGAATCACGGACCTGCAAGCGGAGGCGGCCGGCGAGGGAGCATCGCCGCGTCGGGGGATGCTCGGGCGGATGCTGGGCCTCGCGGCCGGGGCGCGCAGCGCATTCAGGGGCTTCGAGGAGGGACGGCGACGGTTCCTCGACCTGATGGATGCCGAGCAGGCCAAGGCGCGGCGCACCAAGGCTGACCTCGCGGTGTCGATCACGCTGCTGGACGAGCAGGCGACGGCGATCCGGGACAGCCTGCACGAGCTCAAGGTCGAGATCGCGGCGGGGCAGATCGCACTCGACCGCGGTCATGAAGAGCTGGAAGCGCTACGGCAGCGGGCGGTCGCGAGCGGTGACGCGGTGGATGCCGCCGACATGATGGAGTTCCGGGCGGCGGTCGCCAACTTCCGCGGCAAGGTCGCGGAGATGCGGGAAACGCTGGTCGGCTCGGCGCTGCTGATCCCCATCATCGGCCAGAACCGTCAGGCGGCCGAGACCCGGATGATGAAGATCTCGAACGGCATGCTGGTGGTGATCCCGCGCCTGATGGCGGTGGCGTCGCAGGCCGTGGTGCAGGTCGAGATCCGCCGGGCTGCCGACGAGGCCGGGCGATTGGACGATGCGGCGCGGCAGATCACGCTGCTGGCCTCGAAGGGCGCGCACGAGGCGGCGGTGTCGGCGGCGCGGAGCCTGGGCGGTGACGGGCGCGACATCGATGCGCTGGCGCAGGCGGCGGACGAGGCTGTGCGCACCATGCACGAGGTGATCGACATTGAGCGGGAAGTGGCGGCGGCCGATCGCGAGCGGGAAGCACGGCTGTCGGCGATCCGCGACCGGCTGATCACCGGCATGCAGGGTGTTCGAGCGCATGCGCTGGCAGACGGGACTCCGACATCATGAGCGAGGCGCCAGGCTTCGACGACCAGGCTGCCTGGTTGCGTCGATTTGAACGGAACGCGCGGGACGAGCTCGGCGCCTTCGCACTGCGGTTGAAGGAAGCGCTGCCGAACCGGGTGACGCTTCAGCGCAGCCGCGGCGGTCTGTTCGGCGGCGGCGCGCGGGTAACCGGGGTCACGGTGGAGCTGGGCCAGAACCGCTACGGGCTGCAACTGGCGCAGGATCGGCTGCAGGCCAACGTGGCGCTCGTGGTGCGCGGCATCACGCTCAGCACCAGGCCGATGGAGCCCGGAGACTGGTTCGTGCGGCTGGCCGAGGAGATGCGGACCGTCGGCGTCGAGGCGGCAGCGCTGAGCCGGTCGCTCGGCGACTTCATGGCGCGCTGAGATGGGATTGTTCGACCATTTCCGGTCTGTGGGTGCCGAGGTGCGGATTGCGGCGGAGGCGGCCGAGCGGCGGCGTGCCGACATCGTGGATAGTCTGGCGGCGGGGCGGGTGCCGGCTGCGACACAGGCTCGGCTGCAGGCGGCACGTGGTGGATCGATGCCATGGACGGCAACGCTGACGCCGGCCGAACTGCTGATCGCGCGCAGCCACGGGTTGCGGCCGATCGCGGCGGTGTCGGCGAACTGCTGGCTGCACTATGGTCATTCCTGGACCGAGGGGCACCGGCAGGGATGGCATGCCGCCTTGGCCCGGCTGCGTGACGAGGCGATGGCGGCGGGGGCCAATGCGGTGCTCGACGTCAAGATGCGCACGATCCCGCTGCAGGTCGCCAACAGCATGGACTTCACGCTGATCGGGACCGCGGTACGCGTCGAGGGTCTGCCGCCCAGCACGGAGCCGGTGGTGGCGACGATGCCGGCGTTGGAGTTCGTGCGGCTGCTGGAGGCGAACGTGGTGCCGGCCGGGATCGCGGTGGGCGCCCGCTATGAATGGCTGGCAGATTGGGGCGACGCCGCCCGCCGGACCTGGGGCGGCAACACGGAGTCGCAGACGCTGAGCCAGTTCTGGAACCGGGTCCGGCGCGAGGCGCATGCCGAGCTGCGCCGCAACGCGCGCGACCAAGGCAACGGCGTGCTGGCGCACCTCGACTGGAGCCAGATGTTCGAGGTCAAGGGCGAGAACAATCAGCCGACCCGTTATCTCGGCCGTCACATCGTGGTCGCCAGCGTCGTGGACGGACGGCGTGGCGGTTGGGTGCCGCACGAGATCTGCATGACGGTGGACGTACGGAACGGCGCCACGCCGCTGGTCGGCCGGGCGCGGCATCACCAGTCATACGCGTCGAACGAGCGGGAAGGGGCGATCTGACGATGGCGGGTGAACTTCCGGCGCATGCGCGGGACCGGCTGCGCGGCCTGCGCACTTCGGCACACTCCACCGGCGTGTTCACGTCGGACTTCTCGGTGAACGAGTTCCTGCTGGTGCGCAAGGCGGGCTTCGAGCCGATCGGGCTGTGCGTCGGCAGCTGCGTCTACCATGTCGGCGTCCAGTATGGGTCCTGGTCACGCAACCAAGAGCTCGAGGTGCTGTCGAAGGCGATGTATCACGCCCGCGAGCTCGCCATGTCCCGGATGCGGGCTGAGGCGACCGCGATGGGGGCCGACGGCATCGTCGGGGTAAAGCTCACCATCAAGCGGCTGGAATGGGACCAGCAGCTGTTGGAGTTCATCGCGCTGGGCACCGGAGTGGTGCACGGCGATGGGCATCGCGGCTTCAGGGCGCATGATGGCGGGCCGTTCACGTCCGATCTATCTGGGCAGGATTTCTGGTCGCTGCTGCATGCCGGCTACCGGCCGGTCGAGATGGTGATGGGGGTATGCGTTTACCATGTAGCGCATCGCGGCCCGCTGGCCGGGCTGATGACGACGGGCCGCAACGTCGAGCTGGAAAACTTCACCTCGGCCCTCTACGAGGCGCGCGAGATTGCCATCGAGCGCATGCAGCACGAGGCGTCTACCGCACGGGCCGAGGGTGTGGTGGGGGTCGAGATCAGCGAGGGCAGCCACGTCTGGCAGACCCACGTGATCGAGT
>CAXUBN010000021.1:0-17018 GCA_964249255.1 uncultured Acetobacteraceae bacterium
CCCTTGGACCCGCAGCCGCCGCCACCACCGCATCCGCCGCCGGCGCCCCCCCCGGCGCCACGATCCTCGAAGCCGCTGCCCAGGCCGCCGATGCCGGCGTCGCCGGTCTTCTCGATGAAGTTGACGTGGCGCCAGGTGTTGGCGGACAGCGCGCCGGTGTTGTCGTAGCTCTGCCCGGTGAGCCCGATGTTGTCGGCCGGCAGGTTGTTCCATTCCTTGCAGGCGACCTCGCACGCCTTGCAGCCGATGCACACCGTGGTGTCGGTGAAGAATCCGTAGGACCGGCCGGGCACGATCAGGGAGCCGCAGGTGAGCTCGCTTTCGTCCGGGATCACCCGGTCGAGGCTGGACTGCGTGTAGTCCTGGAGGCGGGCGTGCATGTCCATGGAAACGGAAACTCCTGCCGGCCGCATCGATGCGGCCGGTGTGCGGTCAGGTCGGCATATCGTCGACCTCGATCGACTTTGCGACCATACCGATGATGTTCCTGGGCTGAACATAGCGTACGCGGACACGAGCCTGCGCGCTCTGCAGCGGCGCCAGCTGGTCGGGCTCGGCCATGGAGCCGTGGCTGAGCAGGAACAGGTGCGACACCCCGTGCTCGTCGGTCAGCTGGAAGCGGGTTTCCTGGACGATGGTCACCGTCCCCGTCATCGTGGGCATCGCGAACCGAGCTCCCCTCGCCTGGACCCTCACCGGGTCGTGCGGTGATGTAGCCTAACCCCGCACGCCCCGTCAGGTTGTGGGGACGCGGGAAGATCGCCATTATCGGGTCCGCTGGCCGGGAGATCTGCGGTGAAGAAGCTGAACAAGGGCGTGGTCGCACGGACCCGCGAGTTCGTCCGCGACTGGAGCCTGCCGCGCCAGCTGATGGGCCAGGCGCTGTTCACCGACGCCTCGCGCGCCCACGCCTCCGACACGCTGCGGCCCAGGCTGGAACAGGCCGACCGCGTCGGCACCAGCGTGTGCCCGTTCTGCGCGGTGGGCTGCGGCCAGCTGATCTACGCCAAGAACGGCCGGCCGATCCACATCGAGGGCGACCCGCGCAGCCCGGTGAACGGGGGCACGCTGTGCCCCAAGGGCGCCGGCACGCTCGGCATGCTGCTGTCGCCGGAGCGGATCTCCACCGCCCTGTATCGCGCGCCCCACTCCGACCATTGGGAGGAGCGGCCGCTCGACTGGTGCATGGAGCGGGTGGCGCAGCTGACCAAGGAGGCCCGCGACGCCAGCTTCGTGGACACGCTGCCGGACGGACGGCAGGTCAACCACACGCTGGGCCTGGCGTCGCTCGGCGGCGCCACGATGGACAACGAGGAGAACTACCTCATCAAGAAGCTGTTCGCCGGCGGCCTCGGCGTGGCGAGCATCGAGAACCAAGCCAGAATCTGACACTCCTCCTCGGTGCCCAGTTTGGGCGCCTCCTACGGCCGCGGCTCCGCCACCATGTCCCTGTGGGACCTGGAGTCCTCCGACTGCGTCCTGATCATGGGCTCCAACATGGCGGAGAACCATCCGGTCGCGTTCCGCTTCGTGGTGGAAGCGCAGCGTCGCGGCGCCACGATCGTCCACGTCGATCCGCGCTTCACGCGCACCTCGGCGATGGCCAACATCCATGCGCCGATCCGCGCCGGCAGCGACATCGCGTTCCTCGGCGGCATCATCCGCCACCTGATCGAGAACGACCTGTGGTTCCGGGAGTATGCGCTCGCCTACTCCAACATCGCCCACATCATCGAGGACGGGTACCTCGGCCCCGACGACAACGACGGCGTGTTCTCCGGCTTCGACCCCGAGACCGGCACCTACGAGACCGAGACCTGGCAGTACAAGGGCAAGGTGGTGCCCTCCGTGGTGGGCGAGCACCGGGTCGCGAAGGCGGAGCAGGGCGAGGAGGGCGGCTTCGAGTCCATGACCGAGAGCCGGCCACCGGTGGACATGACCCTGTCCGACCCGCGCTGCGTGTACCAGATCCTGAAGCGGCACTACGCGCGCTACACGCCGGAGATGGTGGAGCGGATCACCGGCTGCCCGGCCGAGACGTTCCTGCGGGTGGCCGACGCGCTGGCCCGCAACTCGGGTCGCGAGCGCACGGGCGCCATCTGCTACGCGGTGGGTTGGACGCACCATTCGGTGGGCGTGCAGATCATCCGCGCCGCCACCATCATCCAGAGCCTGCTCGGCAACGTCGGCCGGCCCGGGTCCGGCATCATGGCGCTGCGCGGCCACGTCAGCATCCAGGGCTCGACCGACATCCCGACGCTCTACAACATGCTGCCGACCTACCTGCCGCAGCCCAGCCTGCTGAACCGGCACGCCACGCTGGCCGAGTACCTCCAGACCGAGACGCCCGCCACCGGGTGGTGGTCGAACATGCCGAAGTACATGGTCAGCCTGCTGAAGGCCTGGTACGGCGAGCACGCCACGGCGGAGAACGAGTTCGGCTACCACTACCTCCCCAAGCTGACCGGCGACCTGTCCTACGAGCCGATCACGCTGTCCATGGTGGATGGCCTGGTGAAGGGCATGTTCGTGCTGGGCCAGAACCCCGTGGTGGGCGCGGTCAACTCCGACATGGTGGTGCGCGGCCTGTCCCGGCTGAAGTGGATGGTGGTGCGCGACTTCGCGATGACGGAGACCGCGAACTTCTGGAAGAACAGCCGGCTGATCCAGCGCGGCGAGCTCACCCCGGAGCAGATCGGCACCGAGATGTTCTTCCTGCCGGCCGCGATGCCGGGCGAGAAGGACGGCACGGTGACCAACACCGCGCGGCTGGTGCAGTGGCACGACATGGTCTGCGAGGCGCCGGGCGAAAGCCGCTCGGACCTGTGGTTCATCGTCGACCTCGGGCGGCGGCTGAAGGAGCTGTATGCCGACAGCACCGAGGCGCGCGACCGCGGGCTGCAGGCGCTGACCTGGACCTACACCCTGCGCGGCGAGAAGGGCGAGCCGGACCCAGAGGACGTGCTGCGCGAGATCAACGGCTACACGGTGGCCGACCGGAAGCAGGTCGCCGGCTTCAAGGAGCTCAAGGACGACGGCAGCACCGCCTGCGGCGGCTGGTGCTATTCCGGCATCTTCCCGGAGGCCGACAAGAATCTGGCACGGTCGCGCCGGCCGGACCTGCCGGGCGGACCGAACAGCCACGCCGGCTGGGCGTACTCCTGGCCGTCGAACCGGCGCACGCTCTACAACCGCGCCTCGGCCGATCCCGAGGGCCGGCCGTGGTCGGAGCGCAAGAAGAAGATTTGGTGGGACGAGGACGCGGGCAAGTGGACCGGGTTCGACGTGCCCGACTTCCAGGAAGACAAGCCGCCCAGCTACCGGCCGGACTGGAGCACCCATCCGCACGGCATGGACGCGCACAGCGGCGCCGACCCCTTCATCATGGAGGCGGACGGCAAGTGCATGATCTTCGTGCCGTCGGGCCTCAAGGACGGGCCGCTGCCGGCGCACTACGAGCCGGTCGAGAGTCCGGTGAAGAACCTGATGTATACGTCGCGCTCGTATAACCCGGTGGCCAAGCTGTGGACGCGGCCGGGTAACGAGATGCATCCGGAAGGCGACCCGCGCTTCCCGCACATCTTCACCACCTACCGCCTGACCGAGATCCACTGCGGCGGCATCCCCAGCCGGGTGATGCCGCACACGGCGGAACTGCAGCCGGAGGCGTTCGTCGAGATCTCCCCGGAGCTCGCGGCCGAGCACGGCCTCAAGAGCCTGGACTGGACGGTGCTGTCGACGCTGCGCGGCGAGATCGAGGTGCGGGCGCTGGTGACCGAGCGGATGCGGGCGTTCCGGCTCGGCGACCGCACCGTGCACCAGATCGGCATGCCGTGGCTGTACGGGCACGAGGGCTACGCCACCGGCGACATCGCCAACGTGCTGTTCGCGATCAGCGGCGATCCCAACGTCAGCATCCACACCACCAAGGCGATCACCTGCAACCTGCGGCCGGGACGCCTGGCGCATGCCGGGGGAACCGTGCTTGCCGCCGAGTGAGGGACCCGGGGAGCGCCCCGGCGACCGCTTGGGCCGTGCCCTGGCCGCGCTGGACCGGGCGATCGGGGCCGCCCCCGAGCGGGACGGTGCCTCGCTCTCGGAGGCGGTGCGGGAGGTGAGCGCCGTGCGCGACGCGACGGCGGCCCAGGGGCGGGGATCGCCGGAGGTGCGCCATCGCCTGGACGGGCTGAACGCCGTGCTCAGCATGATCCTGGCCGTGCACTTCCCGCTGGGCGCGCCGCCCTGGGACGAGGCCAGGAAGGCGCGCGGCTGGCTCGCCGAGATCCAGGCCGTGTCGTAGCGCGCAGGGCGCGGTTCTTTACCGCCCGTTCATGGAACCGCGCTACGATGGTGCCGTGATGGACCTGTCGACTCACACGATGACCGAGACCGCGCAAGCGGACCGGGTGCGCCCGCCCGCTCCCGCCGGCATGGCGGCACGACTGGCCGACCGCGCACCGGTGGACCTGCCGCATCGGAGATGGGCAGACTTCCTGTGCACCCGCGCCCTGCGGACGCCAACGGATGAGAAGGGGCCCGACGCCAGCAGGGCATCCAGCTCCGACAGGTAGACCGCCTCCACCAGGGCCGCGCGCGTGCGGAAACGCCGATACAGGGTGGCGATGCCGGTTCCGGCCGCCTGCGCCACGCGCTCCAGCGACACCGTCCCGTCGCCGTCGACCAGCTGGTCCCGCGCCGCGGCGAGCAGGCGCGCGGTTCTGGCCGCATCGGCCCGCAACCGGGGAGGTCTTGACAAACGGAGGATCCTCCGCTTACAGCGGGCGGGGTCGGCCATGCGGCGGTCGGTTCTAGCACGCGGAACAAGCGCCATGCCCGGGGATGCACGATCGATTCCGGCGCCCGGCGGCGTCCATCGGCTGGGTGCCGGCGAGGTGGCGCGCATCGGCTACGGCGCGATGCAGCTCCGGCGTCGCGCGTCCGACCCCGCCGCGGCGGTGGCGCTGCTCGAGCGCGCGATCGAGCGGGGCGTCGACCACCTCGACACGGCGCAGTTCTACGGCGACGGCCTCGTCAACCGGCTGATCCGCCAGGTGCTCCGGCCGGGCCGCACCGTGGTGGTCGCCACCAAGGTCGGGGCCGAGGTCGCTCCGCAGGCGACGATCCCGATCAGGCTCGCCCAGCGCCCCGAGCAGCTGCGGGCCAGCGTGGAGGACAACCTCGCCAGCCTCGGCATGGAACGGATCCCCGTGGTCTACCTGCGCCGCGCCGACGTGGGCCCCGGCCTGACGGCGTCCGGCGACCAGGTGGTGGACATCGACGACCAGATGGCGGCGATGGTCGCCATGCGCGACGAGGGCAAGATCGGCGCCATCGGCCTCAGCGCCGTGGACCTGGACCGCCTCGACCGCGCCCGTCCCGCCGGGATCGCCTGCGTGCAGAACGCCTACAGCCTCGCCGATCGCCGCTACGAGGCCATGCTCAGCCTCTGCCTCGCGCACGGGATCGCGTGGGTGCCCTTCTTTCCCCTGGGCGGCGGCACGGGGGGCGCCGCCCAGGCCAGCCGCAAGGTCATCGACCTGCCGCAGGTGGTCGCGGTCGCGGCACGGATCGGTGCCACCCCCACGCAGGTCGGGCTGGCCTGGCTGCTGCGCCGGGCCGCCAACACGCTGCTGATCCCGGGAACGACGAGCCTCGAGCACCTGGAGGAGAACCTGGGTTCCGCGTCGGTGCGGCTCGACGACGTCGCGATGGCGGAGCTCGACGCGCTCGGCACCGTCCCGGCCGCCACGCCACGTCCCTAGGGACGATCGCTGCCCGGCCGTTCGGTGGCTCGTGCCGGGGTCCGGCCGTCGTGCGATGCCCCGAGCGGTGCCATTGACACCCGCCGGCCCCCATGCGGACCATGACCGCGGCGCACCCGGTCGACCCGCCATCCCCATCCGACCCGATCCGGACGAACCGCATGACCTACCAGCCCGCCGCGGACCGCTACGAGGCCGCCCCCTTCCGGCGCTGCGGCCGCTCCGGCCTGGTGCTGCCGCCGATCTCGCTCGGACTGTGGCACAACCACGGCGGCGCCGACGTGTTCGAGACCGGGCGCGCGGTGATCCGCCGCGCGTTCGATCGCGGCGTCACCCACTTCGACCTCGCCAACAACTACGGTCCCCCCTACGGCTCGGCGGAGGAGAACTTCGGCCTGATCCTGCGCAAGGATTTCGCGCACCACCGCGACGAGATGGTGATCTCGTCCAAGGCCGGCTGGGACATGTGGCCCGGCCCCTACGGCGTCGGCGGCTCGCGCAAGTACCTCATCGCCTCCGCCGACCAGAGCCTGCGGCGCATGGGGCTCGACTACGTCGACATCTTCTACTCGCACCGCCCCGGCTCCGACGCGCCGCTGGAGGAGACGGTGGGCGCGCTGGTGCAGCTGGTCCGCCAGGGCAAGGCGCTCTACGTCGGCATCTCCTCCTACGGCCCCGAGCGCACCCGGCAGGCGGCCGCCCTGCTGCGGGCGGAGGGCGTGCCCCTGCTGATCCACCAGCCGTCCTACTCCATGCTGAACCGCTGGATCGAGACCGAGCTGCTGGACACGCTGGACACGCTGGGCACCGGCTGCATCGCCTTCTCGCCGCTGGCGCAGGGGCTTCTCACCGCGAAGTACCTCGGCGGCGTGCCCGACGACTCGCGCGCGGCCAAGAACACGTCCTTCGGCCGCACCCTGCTGTCGGAGGACAACCTGGGCCGGGTCCGGGCGCTGCACGAGATCGCGCAGGCGCGCGGGCAGAGCCTGGCGCAGATGGCGATCGCCTGGGTGCTGCGCGACCCGCGCGTGACCTCGGCACTGATCGGCGCCCGCACCGTCGCCCAGCTCGACGATTCCCTCGACGCGCTGCGCACCCTGTCCTTCTCCGCCGACGAGCTGGGTGCGATCGACCGCCACGCCACCGAGGGCGGGATCGACCTGTGGCGCGGGGTCTCGGAGGAGGTGCCAAACTAGGGACCGGCTCATCGAGTCGGGTCGTGGACGCTCATCGCGAGCAGCCGGCACCGCCTGGATCCGGGCCAGGATGATCCGGCCCCTGGTCGCCGCGAGGGTCCGTCCGGTCACCGATAAGCGTGCGGGCATCCCGTTTCGAACCCCGACGAATCCATCCATTCTGTTCTTGATCCGTTCTCGTCCAGCGCATAGGCTCCGGACCATGAACCGCATGGTCACGACCCTGGCGCACCTCGAAGCCCTCGCGACGCGGGGCGCCGGTGCCGATCACCTGGCGATGGAGGTCACCACCGCCATCCTGACCTGGCAACGTGAGGCCGCCACCGATGCCCAGCGGCTCAGGCAGGCCCTGGCCGCGCTGAGCCTGTCCCATGACGACGACAAGGACATCGCCATGGGACGCGGGATGGTGGCCGAGGGCCTGCGCCACGAGGGCATCGCCACCGCCCTGCTCCAGGCGGCGCAGGTGCAGCTCGGCGACCATGGGCGGCCGTGAGGAACATGGGATGTCCGACACCCTTCAGCCCCCCACCCTGCTGCCGCTCGATCTCCACGAGACCGCGAACGCCCTGCAGCACGCCCTCGCACTGCGACGAACCGGCCTGGCCCGGGACGCGATGACCAACGCCCTCAACGGCGTGGCGGCCGAACTGCTGGCCGACGCCCTGATCTCGGCCGGCTACGTCGTGTCCATCCGACGCTGAGCGCCGCCGCCAGGGCGGAGTCTGCCGGGTGAGGGACACGAGGTAGATCATAAGGAAATGAGTGAAAACAGTGCCTTGGAAGGCCCCCAACAGGCGCCTCCCGTATCAGTTCGCTGGATCAATGGCTATAGGTGGCGGCGCAGCAGGCCAACAGACCTTGTCGACGCACTTCGCAGGTGACCATCTCCATCCAGACAGCGATAGGAGGCGTTAGCGGTGGCGACGAAGGCGCCGAATGACCTGACGGTCGAGGATCTTGAGCGATACTGGTCCATCCAGGCGGTAGCTGGTGGTGAGGGCATCCCCATCTGGGATAGTAAACGGCTTGCACCGTCCGTGTCGGCTTACACCGCAGCGCCCCTCATGGAGACCCTCGACGTGATCGTGCCGGCTCTCGATCGGGCTTCGATAGAGGCCGCACAGCAGCAAGTGGCTGAGCTTGACCACCTCTGGGGAGACCGGCGCCTGCTTACTATCGACCCGGGGCTTTTGGACGAGGGCCAAGCGAAAGCCGGACCATGATCCCGGCGCTGATCCTAATGCTCTCCTCGGGTCCCTACGAGTCGCTCGTCATGATCGTTGGCCCAGCGGCATCGCTTCAGAAGCTGGTGATTGCCGCATAGCGCTGCGGTTGCTGTGATGCTCACATAAGAAGTGAAGCATCAGCTTCTCAGCTGCGTCTTCCTATGGATACAAAACCATCCTGACCTGCAACTTGGCATCATCGGCAGTGAAGTAGCATCTAGATGAACGTGCCCCTCACAAATGCCCAAGCCGAAGCCGGCAAGGCCCTCGCAGAGACCACCGGCAAGGCGCTGGACCTGACCAAGGGCATCGGCAGCTACTTGGCCGAGACCATCGGCGCGATCCCTCAGGATCTCCTTGGGGTTGCTGGGGGTGATTGGCTGCACGAGAAGCGCCAGCGGAACCTTGCCCAGATGCGCGCGAAGACGGCGAGGATCTTGGAGGGCGTCGAGAAGGAGCGGATCAGCGAGCCGAGCCCTTCGGTGGTCATGCCGTTGCTGGAGGCTGCCAAGGATGAGGGCCGGGAGGAGCTTCAAGGGTTGTGGGCAGCTCTTCTGGCCCAAGCAATGGTAGATGGTGGGCACCGCGTCCGTCGATCACTATTTACGCTTACAGCCGCGCTAGAACCTATGGATGCGGCCGTCCTCAAAGTTCTTGCAGATACCCCCAGGCCATCTGGATCACCGTTGGATGATGACCCGACAGCAGTGCGATCTTGGACGGAAGAACAACGCCTTAAGATATCAGCAACAAAAGTCCAGTGGAGGATGACAATTGAGACTTTAGTAGATCTCGCCTGTATAACTACAGTTTCAAGCGGCATTCCTCGATTTACTACCCTTGGTCAGGCACTGATGGAAGCTATCTCGTTTCCTCCGGCATCGGAACCTTCTCAAGGCACCGTCTGATTTCCGTTGAGAGTTAGTGTCCTAGTGTAGGCCCAGCTGCGGGGCGTCGGATGGGATCAGGGTAACCGGTCTTGAAAGAGGCCCTGGAGGCCAGCGGGATCCGGGTTGACAAGGTCCACGCCCTGCCCACGGCGCTTGGCCGGCAGTTGCGATGCGCCGAGGGCCGCGTGGTGGTGGTCTATAACAGCGGTGCGGTGGTCGCCCAGGGAAAGGATGCAGAGCAGCCCAGGGCGATTCCTGACGGCCTCCCTGCCAAGTCGAAGCCGGTTAAGATCAGCGCATCTGCATCTAGAGCAGCCGCACCCAGCATGCTCCCAACGCAGCAACAGGATCAAATGATTGAGGAGGTCTAACCGAGACTACCGCCGGGATGGACGACAACGCCTTTGAATGGAATTAGCCCGTTCTGATGAGCCTAGCCGCAAAATTAGGAGATGCCTAACCAGCTAGCTCAATCATCCAACGCAGGTATGCAGCTCCTGTGCTCATATGGGCGATTAGGAAGTCCTGCGGAGGCTCGACAGGTTCCTGAACTTCTTGGCCATGCCGATAGGGCTGTGAGGCATTGATCCATTTCTTGAAGCCCTCCAGCAGCTGGAGAGCTGCATCGATTGCGGGCTCGTTACCAGCATATCGCGTTTGAATTTTTGGCTTGAGCAGTCGGTCCAGATCATTTGGCATCAGACGCGACAAGACACCAGGGAACAGGACCTTTGCTGCAACTTCGACAGCAGGAAACATGCTTCTGATAGCGCTTTTTCCCTCTGCATTACGTAAGTATCGGAAGGCAGACTCAAAGTCTGTTCTGGCTTCGCCAAACTGAGTAGAGGCCAGAACTTCAAGAGCCGCTGCACGATTTGCCTCGAATTCAACATCTATGAATGGGTGAACAATACCTCTATCATCAACACGATATGCCATATTCTCTTCGTTCATCACTACAACTACAAATCCTAGCCAATTCTGACCAAAATAAATATCTTGATTAATATGTATTACTGTAATTACGTCTAGAACATCTCTCATTTCTTCTTTAAGAAACACATTTTCAACATCGCCATAGCCATGGCCTACTTTTATGCCTAGTCTCTCACGTATCTTTTGCGCTGCTGCAGCTCTTGCCCCAGACCACGCATTACTATGGCTAAATTTTCCCATATAAGCAGCTAGCCGGCGCCGAAATCGCTCGCTGTCATTTTGCGGCTTTCCCCGTTCGAGGTAGAGCTGGCTGTAGCGGGACATTTAATTCTTTCAGCGGCTGGCACAGAAGCATATCAGGGCAGCCTCACAGGCTCCACTCTGGCCCGCTCTAGCGCCTGTATCGAAGCCCCGTGATACACTCCATCATTCCTCCGGCCTCACGCCCGACGATCACGGCAACCACTGCCCGATCACCCCTAGCGTTCCGCACCTCCGTGCGGCTTCACCGCAACGATGGCCTCCCAGCAGTCATACAAGGCCGACAAGGCGGTCCCAGGAGTTGGGGTAACCGCCGATGCAGTAAGCCTGGCAGCTGGCGCCTCCCAGGCAGGGAAGGTCTGAGGCATCGGATCGGGACTGTAGTCGCCGGCATCGAGTTACCCTGGCGTAGGAGAGCCCGGATGAGCCGCTAAGCCATCAGCTCCTGCAGCCGGAGAGTGCTGTCGGGATCGGTGACGACCCCCTACTCTGCTAGTAGCTCGTTGGCGTAGCCCTTTAGCAGCGCGACAGACTCGTCCGCATCGAGCGCCTCTTCCCACTGCTCCCACAGCTTCAGCGCCCCGGGGTCACGTCTCCAGAGCGCGAGCTGGCGGTGGTAGAACAGGCCGGACAGGCCGTGGAGCTGCCCAACAGTCAATGGCTTGGCGCCCTTCGAGGCGGCCTCGAAGATCCCCTGAACCCTCTTCAGGGCCCCCGGCCAGAGCTGCTTGGCCTCAGCTTAGTCCCGCGTGCCCAGCGTCCATTTCAGCTCCAGGTGCTGCTTCCCAGGACACCCAAAAACCTCCGCGACGGCAGCCCGCATGACCTTTGGAACTGCTTGCCGAAACCAGAAGATCCCCGTCTTCGGGTGCCTTATTGGGCTGACCATGAAGTTCTCGGCGCGTCCCCAGCATTAACCCATATGGACCACTCCTCTGTGTCACCAGGGGGCCCTCTAGATCACTGTTTTGCTGACCCTTTGCCCGGCTTCGGTTCTCGCCGGAAGGGCCTGCCGGGTGAGGGATTTGAACCCCCGACCTTCGGTTTACAAAACCGCTGCACTACCGCTGTGCTAACCCGGCCCGACGCGCTCTCTCGATCATGCCGCAATCCACGAGCCCGGCCAACCGGGACATCCAGGCTCGCGACGTTCAGGCCGACGCCAGGCTGCGCTTCAGCCGCGCGATGGCACCCGGCAGCCCCCGCACCCGCAGCACCCGGCCGGTCTCGTCGTACGCCTCCGACAGCACCCGGGCACCCTCGTAGATCTCGCCGATCAGCCCCTGCCGCGCATAGGGCAGCACCAGCACGTCCTCCACCATCGCCGCCTCGAAGTGGGCCAGGATGGCGTCGCGCAGCGCGGCGACGTCGCCCGGCCGGTGGGCCGACAGCAGGATCGCGTCCGGATGCTTGTCCAGCAAGGCGGCACGGGCGGCGTCGTCCAGCCGGTCCGCCTTGTTCAGCACCAGGCGGGACGGCACCGCGTCGGCGCCGATCTCGCGCAGCGCGTCCTGGCTCACCGCCAGCTGCGCCTCGTGCGTCGGGTCGGACGCGTCGACCACGTAGAGCAGCAGCGAGGCTTCCAGCGCTTCGGCCAGGGTGGAGCGGAACGAGGCCACCAGGTCGTGCGGCAGCTGCCGGATGAAGCCCACCGTGTCGGACACCAGCACCCGCGGCCGCGTTTCCGGCTGCAGGATGCGGACGGTGGTGTCGAGCGTCGCGAACAGCTTGTCCTCGACCAGCACCTGGCTGCCGGTCAGCGCCCGCATCAGGGAGGACTTGCCGGCGTTGGTGTAGCCGACCAGCGCCACCCGCAGCTGGTCGCGGCGTGCGACCCGGCGCTGGTCCCCGTCGCGCTGCACCGCGTCGAGCTGCTCCTTCAGCTCCGACAACCGGTCGCGGACCTTGCGGCGATCAAGTGCCAGCGCGCTCTCGCCGGCGCCCGGACCCTGCTGACGCCCTTCGCCGTACGAGGACTCCCGCATCCGGGGCGCCACGTATTTCAGGCGCGCCATCTCCACCTGCAGCCGTGCCTCGCGCGTGTTGGCGTGGCGATGGAAGATCTCCACGATAACGCCGGTGCGGTCCAGCACCTGGGCGCCGGTCGCGCGCTCAAGGTTGCGGATCTGGCTGGGCGACAACTCGTGGTCGACGATGACGAACTCCGGCCTGCGGGCTGCATCGGAGTCGGCCGCGGCGGGGGCTGCCGTGTCGCCGGCGCCCTAGAAACGCTGCCGGGCCTTGGATTTCGGCGGCGGCGCCCGCGGCGGACGTGGAGGCGGCGATCGCGCGCGCCACCTGGCCGGAGCAGAAGGCACCGCGCATCCAGGCGATCCTGCGCGCGATCGAGGCGGAGCGCGGCACGCTGTCGCTCGACCATTTGGGCGAGATGACGGTGGAGGCGGCGCGTGCCTGGCTGGAGCGGCTGCCGGGGATCGGGCCCAAGACCAGCGCCGCGGTGCTGAGCTTCAGCACGCTGCACCGGGCGGCGCTGCCGGTGGACAGCCACCACCACCGGGTGGCGGTGCGCACCGGGCTGATCCCGGCCACGCTGGCGGTCGGGCCGTCGCACCGGGTGCTGGCAGCGCAGCTGCCACCGGACTGGGACGCGCAGCAGCTCTACGACAACCACGAGGTGCTGATGCTGCACGGGCAGCGCTGCTGTTACCACCACGCCCCGGCCTGCGGGCGATGCCAGGTGCTCGACCTGTGCCCGTTCGGGCAGCGGCACCAGGGGCAGGCGCCGGCCGGGAATGGCTAGACCGGACTACTGGCTGGTCGCCTGCAGTGCCCGGCCGAGCTTCAGGTGGCGCGAGTCCGCCTCCTCGAAGCGCTGCGCGAGCGCCTTGACCTCGGGATCGCCGGTGGTGCCGACCTCGCGGACCTCGTCGGATACGTCGTCCCGGTTGTCGCCGGCCTCGGAGGCGAGGAACCTGTCGTCGAAGTCCTTGCCGTTCAGGTCCCGGAGCTCGTCGTAGGTTTTCTGCTTGTCGGGGGTCATCGTGGTCGGCAGCGGGACGTGGTCGCGCTGGGCCAGCCGGTGCAGCTCGGAATTCAGGTGGGTGTGGTCGGCGGCCATGGTCCGCGCGTAGTCCTTGATGTCGGGGCGGGCGGTCCTGCTTGGCGCCAGCCCGGCGACCGCGAGCTCGTAGAGGGCGCCCTGCGCGGTGGTGGCGAGAAAGGTGCGGTCGGGGTCTGACAGGGACGCCGCCCGGGCGGCGGCGATGGAACCGCTCGCGCCGCAGCACAGAACCGCGGCGGCCATGACGGCCGGGATGCGATGGTTCATGGGATGGGTCCTTCCGGTCGTGGCGACGATGAACCGGATCAAGCCGGTGGCCTCAGCCCGGTTGCCCGTCCAGCCAACTCGTGATGTTGGCCACGCAGTCCCCGTAGAAGGTGCGGTACAGGCTCTCGGTGACGTAGCCGAGGTGCGGCGTGGCCAGCACGTTGGGCAGCGTGCGGAACGGGTGGTCGGGCGGCAGCGGCTCGGTGTCGAACACGTCCACCGCGAGGCCGGCGATGCGGCGGACGCGCAAGGCTTCCACCAGCGCCGCCTCGTCGACCAGCGGGCCACGCGAGGTGTTGACCAGCCAGGCGGTGGACTTCATCGCGCCGATCGCCTCGGCGTCGACCAGCCCGCGGGTCCGGCGGCTCAGGACCAGGTGGATGCTGAGGATGTCGGCGCGCGCGAACAGCTCGTGCTTGGACACGGCCCTGGCCCCGACGGGATCCGCCTTCTCCGGGGTCAGGTTCTGGCTCCAGGCGATCACGTCCATGCCGAAGGCGCGGCCGATGCGGGCCACCTCGCCGCCGATGCGGCCGAGGCCGAGCAGGCCCAGCGTGCGGCCGTGCAGGTCGCCGCCGACCGTGCGCTGCCAGCCGCCCGACCGCACCGATCCGGCCTCCGCGACGAGGTGGCGCTGGCTGGCCAGGATCAGCGCCCAGGTCATCTCGATCGTGGGCGACGACGCGTAGCCGGTGTGGCGCACGGCGATGCCGCGCTCGGCCGCGGCGTCGGTGTCGATCGCGGCGTTGACCGCGCCGGTGGAGGCGATGAGCCGGAGGTTCGGCAGCCGCTCCAGCAGGCCGCGGCGCAGCGGCGTCCGCTCCCGCATGACGCAGAGCACGTCGAACGGGAGCAGCCGCTCGACGAGCCGGTCCTCGTCCGCGAGGTGGTCGGTGAACACGGTGATCCCGGCGCGATGCTGCAGCGCGGACCAGTCGGCCATCGCCAGGGCCACGGACTGGTAGTCGTCGAGGATGCCGATGCGCATGGTCAATCTCCATAGGGCGGCGGTGCTGACGCCGCCGGGTTGCAACGCTCCAAACCAACGCCGCGGCGTCCGGACGGTGGCGCACCGCGGTCCGGACTGGGTAGAAGACCCATGACTTCTTCACAGGATGTGAGCCCGATGACGCGGTTGATCGAGAACAGCCATGCCCTGTCCGCCGAGGATGCCAGGGCCGAGACGATGCTGCTGACCGCCACGGTCCGGCCGCCCCCCACCGCGTCGATGGAGGAGCGGCGGGTCGGCTATGACCGGATGACCGCGCGTGGCACCCCGATCGCCGACGGCATCGGGTCGGAGGCCGTGCACGAGGGCGGGGTGCAGGGATGGTGGGTACGGCCGGAGGGTGCCGTCGCCACCCGCGCCGTCCTGTTCCTGCATGGCGGCGCCTACCTGGTCGGATCGGCCGAGGCGTATCGCGGTTTCGCCAGCCAGGTCGCGGTTCGTGCCGGCGTGGCGGCCTTCGTGCTGGACTACCCGCTGGCCCCGGAGCACCCGTACCCGGCCGCACCCGAAGCGGCGGCGCACGCCCTCGCCTGGTTGCGCACGCAGGGAGTAGCGGAGGTGGCCCTTGTCGGGGACTCCGCCGGCGGGGGCCTGGCCTTCGGCCTGCTGGGTGGGACCATGGGCGAGGCGCCCCGGGTCGCGTCGGTCGTGGTGTTCTCGCCCTGGACCGACCTGGCGCTGACCGGCGCCTCCTTCACCAGCCCGGACACCCACGACCCGCTCATGCAGGTCGCGGGCATCACCAACGCCGCCGCGAGCTACCTGGCCGGCGCCGACCCCAGGGACGGCCGGGCCTCGCCGCTCCACGCGATCCCGGACGTGCTGCCGCCGCTGCTGGTGCAGGTGGGACGCGACGAGCTGCTGCTGGACGATGCCCGCCGCTATGCGGCGGTGGCGGCGGACCGGGGCGGCGAGGTCAGGCTCGACGTGTACGAGGGCCTGCACCACGTGTTCCAGCGGGCGGTCGGCGAGCTGTCCGCCGCGCGCCGGGCGCTCGACGATGCTGCCGCCTTCATCAACGCCCATTGGCAGCGGGACGGGACGGCGTAACCGGTCTCCACGACCGTTCCGGTGGCGGCCCTGGTCCGGATCGCGCGTCCGGATCAGGCGCCCGCCGAGCCGGATCCCACCGCCCGGCCCGGGTCCACGGACTCGTCGAACCGCTCCCCCGAGATGGCGCCCGAGCGTAGCGCCGCTTCGCGCAGCGTCAGGTCGTCGCGGATCCCCGCGTGCGCGACGGCGGACGCCGCGTCGTAGCCGATCTCCGGGCTCAGCGGGGTGACCCGCATCACGGATCCGGCGACGTGCCGCCCGATCCGGTCCTCGTCCAGCCGCGTGCCCTCGACCGAGCGGAGCCGGAACATCCCCGAGCCGTCGGCCAGGATGCGCGCCGCGTGCGGCACTTTGGCGGTGACGATCGGCCGCATCGCGTTCGGCTCGAGGTTGTTCTGGCTGCCGGCGAAGGCGACCGCGATGTCCTCGCCGCTTGTCCGGACATCGTCGGGCTCCCTGCCGTTGCTCGGACCTGCAGGACGTCGCCCCGATCAGGGGCCGGTTTCCCGCCGCCGTCGGAACGGACGGACCACACTCCGATGGACGGCGATGTTCACCGGCGTCCGGTCACGACCACGTGGCGGCGCCTGCCCGGGTCCGGAGATCGCCGACACCCGGCGCGCCGTCCGGGAGGGCGGGGGCCGGCATCCGGCGGAGCATGATCCTTGCGACCAGGGTGTAGGAGATCAGCATCAGCAGGAACCAGGAGGTCAGCTTTGCCAGCGGCACCATGCTCCAGCCCCGCATCTGGCCGGGGTAGAGCCACGTGCCGGTTCCCGTGCCGATGTTCTCCGCGAACCAGATGAAGAGCGCGACCAGGAGGAAGCCCACCAGCAGGTTCATGCGGCGATGATGGTGCCAGACCTTGAAGTGGATGGTCGTGCGCCGGAACAGCATCACCGTGGCCGCGACCAGCGGGTAGCGCGCATCGACGCCCCAGTGATCGGCGAAGAAGTTCGCATAGATCGCGACGGACAGCCACGTCAGCGCCCGGATCCCGGGATGGCCGGTGTGGCGGAAGTCGAACAACCGCCAGGCGCGCGCCAGGTAGCTGCCGATGGCGCCGTACATGAAGCCGGTGAACAACGGCACGTGCCCGACCCGCAGCAGGCCCGGCTCGGGATAGGTCCAGGATCCGACGGCGGTCTTGAAGAGCTCCATGCCGGTGCCGACAAGGTGGAACAGCAGGATCACCCGCAGCTCGGCGATCGTCTCCAGGCCGGTGAGCAGCAGCGCCGCCTGGATCGCGCAGCACGCCAGAACCAGCGCATCATAGCGCGGCAGCGCCGCGTGGGCCGGATACGCGATCCGGCTGAGGAGGATCAGGCCGAGCAGCAGGCCGCCGAACAGGCAGGCCCAGCCCTGCTTGATGCCGAAGCGCAGGAACTCGTAG
>CAXUBN010000022.1:0-16677 GCA_964249255.1 uncultured Acetobacteraceae bacterium
TCCCTCCTCTCCCCGCCTGGCATCGCCGGCACCATCCCCAGCGGCAGCAGCAACCCTTGTTGGCAGGCCAGCAGCACCGAGCTGTCGTCCATCAGCAGGAGATCGGCGGTGTCGCCCCCGGTCCGTGCCCGCCGCTGCAGCGTCGCCAGCGTTCCGTCCCACCCCGTCACCCGGACGCCGATCCGGTTCTGCACCGCGAACGGTTCGAAGAATGCCCGCTGCAGCGCGTCCTGCAGGGTCCCGCCCGGGACGGCGACCGTGAGCGGCCGCACGGCCGCGTCGTGGGAATGGTCGGTGGGGGCGGCTGATGACGGCGCCGGAAGCTGCGCCAGCGCCCACCACAGCGCCGCGATCGCGGGCCGAATCAGGCGGCATCGGGCCCATCGGATGGCCGCCTGCTTGGAAAACGATGTCACGGCACTCTGTCTCGGCACGGCTGGCGATGCGGCCGGATCTGCGCTGACCGGCCGGGGCGGCGGGAACCGGCACGGCGCCGGGCGAACGGCGGAACCTAGAACAGCATCAATCCGATGGAAACTGACCCGGTGGATGCCGGATCGGGCAACATCACCGCCCGTTCATGCGTCGGACGCGACGGCGAACACCCGGGCGTGGTGCGGCTGCCACGCCAGCAGAGCCGGTCGGTTCGCGTGCAGCTCGGTCGTGACCGCCGCCGGGGGGCGCCGCACCAGCACCTCGCCACCATCGGCGAGACGGAACCGTAGTCGGAGGTGGTCGCCGAAATGCACCGCCTCCTGCAGCGTCGCCGGCAGCATGTGGCTGCCATGGAAGCTGCCAGGGAAGCTGCCAGGGAAGCTGCCAGGCTCGCCGCCCGCGCGGCCCGGAAACGCGGTGGCGATCCGGTCCGGCGGCACGCACAGCACGCATAGCGCCGCCTCCCGCACCGGCTCGCCCGGCTCCGCCTCCACCTCGTGGCCGCACGCGAGGCGCACCAGCGCCACCTCGTCGTCGATCCGCACCACCCGGCCGGTGAGGAGGTTGGCGTCACCCAGCCGCTGCGCCACCGTCGCGTCCGCCGGACGGTCCAGCAGCCGGCGCGCCGGTCCCGACTGGTGCAGCCGTCCGCGCTCCAGCAGACCGATCTCGTCACCCAGCAGCAGCGCCTCGTTGCGGTCGCCGGTGACGAGTAGCGCGGTAAGGCCGCGCGCCCGCACCAGCCGCCGCAGGATACGCTGCAACGCCTGCCGCGGCAGCGCCTCGAGTGGCGCGAACGGGTCGTCCAGCAGCAGTAGCCGCGGCTCCGTCACCACCGCGCGCGCGATCGCCGCGCGCACCGCCATCTCCGGATCCAGCTCTCTGGGATGCCCGGCCGCCACCCCATCCAGGCCGAGCAGGGCAATGGTCTCGCCCACGCGACGGCGCCGTTCCGCCCCCGGAACGCCTGCGGCCACCAACGGAAACTCGACGTTGCGGCGCACGGTGAGATGCGGGAACAGCGGATCGCGCACCGACACGATCCCGAGCCGGCGGAGGCCCGGCCGCATCCCGTCGAGACTGGTCCCATCGCATAGGATCCGCCCCCGTGTCGGCGGATGGTGGCCGGCCACCACGTCCAACAACAGCGAGCCGCCCGACCGCCGGTCCGCCAGCAGCGCCAGGCACTGTCCGGCCCGCACATCGAGGCTCACCTCGCGAAGCAGCCCGCCTGCGTCAAGCGGCCGCAGCGCGCTCACGCGGTCGATCCGCAGCCGCGGCTCCACGGCCACGGTTGATGCAACCCGACCGTTACCCCAACGTTCGACAGGCCGGTTGATTGAGGATGCGGCGATGGGATTTTCCAAGAAGGTCTCCGACAAGGTGAGCGACGTCACCGACAGCACCCAGGACCAGATCCAGAGCCTGCGAGCCCAGGTTGAGCAGCTTTTGAGCGAGCGCGTCACCCCGGCGATCGCCGATGTTGCCGGTCGCGCCGAGACCGCCGTCAACAACGCCCGCACCATGACTACCAATCAGGTTGAGACGGTGTCGGAACAGGTGCGTAGCCAGCCGATCATCGCCATCGGCATCGCCACCGCCGTGGGTTACCTGCTCGGTCGGATCGCACGATGAGGGCACGCCCGTGAAGGTCGTCGAACTCACGCGGATCGCCGCCGCCGCCGAGGCGCTGCGGATCAAGCGGCAGGCCATCCGCTACGGCAAGCAGGCCGCCTTGCTGGTGGTCGCAGCCTTGTTCGGGCTGTTCTTCTTAGGCTTCGCGCATGTCCTGCTGTGGATGGTGTGCGATGGACCGTGGAACACCGGGAAGGTGTGGGCTACCGTGATCGTGCTGGCGGTCGACGCAGTGATCGCCGGGATCCTGGTGCTGCTCGGCCGTGGGCGCCTCGCCGATCCCATCGAGGTCGAGGCGCGCATCACCCGAGACCGGTCGCTGTCGGAACTTCGGACTGCGGTCGCCTTGACCGCGGTCACTGGGCCGGCAGGACGGTTCGCGGGGCGCACGGCGTGGTCGGGGATGCGCCGCCTCGTGCGTCGGCGGCGGAAGTAGGAAGGCTGGGGGCATTGCCCCCAGAACCCGTCCAAAGCGGGAGCTTTTGAAAACCTAAGAGGATGTGTCAGACGGTCGGCGGCTCGCCTCATCCAAAAGTAACTGCTCCTTCCGGTTCTCCTCCAGGCGCTCCTCGGCCTTGCGTCGCTCGATCAATGACTCGACGGTGGTAACGGCGGTGCGTGCCAGTCCCAGCACCACTCTCGCCCGATCCAGTTCGGTGGTCGCCGATCGTTGCGCGTCCCGTGCCTGCGCCAGCGCGCCCCGGCCGATCGGCAGCCAACGTGCGAATGTTTCCACCGCCTCGTCGCCGCCGATCAGGCTCGTGGCTGCCTTCATCTCGTGCTCCAGCGCAGCCGCAGCCGCGTCCGCCCGCGCGCAGGCATCCCGCTCCCTTGCGTAAGCATCCGCGACTGCCTTTCGTGCTTCGTCCAGGGTGGCGTTGCGGATACGCAGCATGGTTCGCAACGGATCGCGTTTCATGCCGCCTGCCCCAGTTGCACCGCCGCCGCTAGCGCCGCGAAGCTGTCTGCAATTGAACTGCACTCGCCGCGTCCCTGCCTCAGCACCGCCTCGATCCGTGGCGCCAGTGCCACCGCCTCGTCGACCATGGGATCGCTGCCCGCCTTGTAGGCGCCAAGCCGAACCATGTCCGCCATGTCGGCATGCAGCGCCAGCAGCCCCCGCGCCCGTCTGCTCAGCGCGTTCTCCTCATTGGTGTTGCAGCCGGGAACCGAGCGGGACAGCGAGCGCAGCACGTCCACCGCCGGGTAGCGGCCCGCCTCGCCGATGCGCCGGTCCATCACCACATGCCCATCCAGGATGCCACGGACAGCGTCGGCGACCGGCTCGTTATGGTCGTCGCCTTCCACCAGCACCGTGAACAACGCGGTGATCTGCCCAGCCGGACGATCCGGCAGCAGTGGGCCCGGGCCAGCGCGCTCCAGCATCCGCGGCAGTTCGGCGAACACGCTGGGTGGGTAGCCACGGGTCGCCGGCGGTTCGCCCGCGGACAGCCCGATCTCACGCAGGGCCAGGCAGAACCGGGTGACGCTGTCCATCAGCAGCAGCACCGACTTGCCCTCGTCGCGAAAATGCTCCGCCACCGCCATCGCCGCATAGGCCGCCTCGCGCCGCATCAAGGGCGGCGTGTCGGAAGTCGCGACCACCACCACCGAGCGTGCGAGACCGGCCTCGCCCAGATCATCCTCCAGGAACTCCCGCACCTCCCGACCACGCTCGCCCACCAGCGAGATCACCGCCACGTCGCAGTCGGTGTGCCGGGCCAGCATGGACAGCAGGGTGGACTTGCCGACGCCCGACCCGGCGAACAACCCGAGCCGCTGCCCGGTCCGGCAGGTGGTGAAAGCGTTGAGCACCCGCACGCCCAGGTCCAGCCGAGCTCCCAGGCGTGCCCGGGTGGTGGCATCCGGAGGTGCTGCCTTGAGCGGGCGCGGCTTTCCGCCACGGGGCAGCGGGCCCTTGTTGTCGAGCGGCCGGCCGAGCGGATCGATCACGCGTCCGAGCCAGCGGTCGGACACCGCCAGACTGCCGCGGCAGCCGACCTGGCTGTCGCCGAAGTCGAGTTCGGCCACGCTTCCGGGGCCCAGCCCATCCACGGCACCGTATACCATGGCGCTGGCATGCCCGTTGCGGAAGCCGATGATCTCGGCCGGCACCGATGCACCGGTGCGCGGCAGCAGCGTGATCCTGTCGCCAACCGCGACATGCGCACTGACGCCTGCCAATTCCACCGTCAGTCCGGAGATCCCCGCGACCCGGCCGTGGATCCGCGCCGACGGCAGCGACGTCAGCTGGTCACGCACGCCCTTCAGGCGGTCCTCCAGATCCAGCATGTGCAACATCGTCCCTGCGGTTGTCCCTGGGGCCGCCGTTACGTCCCCAAAATGCGACAATCCGATCGGCATCACAGCAGCGAAACATTAACGAGACGTTGATGCAAAACTTAATTCGCCTTCACAACAGAAACAGCTTGCCGAACACACCCATAGGTAGTAACTTCTGGTCAACAAAACCAGGAGTAGCAATCATGAGGGTTCTTCTCGTCGAGGGTAATGTCGTCGCCGCGCAAGGTCTGACCCGGATCCTGCAAAATGCCGGCTTCATGGTCGACCACACCGACCTGGGCGAGGAAGCGCTCGAGATGCTGCGCCACTACGACTACGACCTCGCCCTGCTTGACTTGGTGCTGCCCGACATGGATGGCGCCGACCTAGTCCGCCGCATGCGCCATGCCCGTCACCCGGTGCCCGCGGTGGTGCTGTCGGACGCCAACCAGGCCGCCGCACGCATCCGCGCCTTCTCGGTCGGTGCCGACGACGTGGTCAGCAAGCCGTTCGATCCAGCCGAACTGATGGCCCGCGTCCATGCCATCCTGCGCCGCAGCAAGGGCTATGCCGCCCCGGTGGTGCAGGTCTCCAACCTGCAGCTCAACCTCGATAGCCGCGAGGTGACGGTGGGCAACCGCGCGGTCCACCTCACCGGCAAGGAGTACTCGATCCTGGAGCTGCTGGTGCTCCGCAAGGGCGTCGTGCTGACCAAGGATGCCTTCCTGAACCACCTCTACGGCGGCATGGACGAGCCCGAGATGAAGATCATCGACGTCTTCATCTGCAAGCTACGCAAGAAGCTGCAAATGGCCGGCGCCGGCAACCTGATCGGCACCGTTTGGGGCCGCGGATACATGCTCCGCGATGACGCCGTACCCACCCCGGTCCCGGGCCACCCGGCGGTTTCGGGCGCGGTCGAGCGCGAGATGCTGTCCGTCGCCTGAACCGATGCCCGCCCCCAACATCGTCTGAGCGCCTCCGCGGCCTTGAACCTGGCGGCCTCAGACGGTGAACTGTTCCACGATGATACGCTCAGACAGGCTCTGGTCGGGATCGAATAGAACGATCGTGCCCAGGCTCCGGTCCTCGCTGACGGCCACCGACACCACGTCGCGAACCTCGGTAAAGTCTGCCACCGCGGCCACAGGACGCTTTTCGGCCTCCAGGATCTTGAACTCGACATCCGCTGAGCTCGGCAGCAGCGCGCCGCGCCACCGCCGCGGCCGGAATGCGCTGATCGGCGTGAGCGGTAGCAGGTCGGCCGACAGCGGCACGATCGGGCCGTGCGCCGACAGGTTGTAGGCCGTCGATCCGGCCGGCGTCGACACCAGCACTCCGTCGCACACCAGTTCCGGTAGCCTGATCCGGCCGTCCACCATGATCTGGATCTTGGCCGCCTGACGCGTCTGCCGGAACAGGAACACGTCGTTCAGCGCCAGCGCCTCCTCGACCAAGCCGGATTGCGTGACCGCATGCATCCTCAGCGGGTGCAGCACCGCGGCCTGGGTCCGCACCAGCCGCTGCGGCAGATCCTGCTCGACCAGCGGGTTCATCAGGAAGCCGACCGAGCCGCAGTTGATGCCGTAGACCGGCGTGCGGCGCAGGAGCACGGCGTGCAGGGTTTCCAGCATGAAACCGTCGCCCCCGAGGCAGATCAGCGCTTCTGCCTGCTCCACCGGTACGTTGCCGTACAACGCGACCAGCCGTTGCAGCGTCAGCTGCGACAGGGCATTGGGCGCCGCCACGAATGCCAGCCGGGACAGCACGGTGTCCGGCGACCACGGGGGCGGGTGGGCCTCACCCGGCCGGGTCGGTTGATTCACAACAGCCGCCGATGGTCCATGACGGGCATGTCTGCCCGGATGCGGCGGGTTCGTTCCCCGTCCAGCCGGCCGGTCGCCCAGCCGATGCCCGACGATGCGCGGGCGGTGATGGTGCCCCAAGGATCGATCACCATCGAATGGCCGTGGGTTTGATGCGGCCGTCCGGCGCCGTCATGATGGATGCCGACAGTGCCGGCGGCGGCGAACCAGCTTTGCGTCTCGATCGCCCGCGCGCGCAGCAAAGACTCCCAGTGCGCCCCGCCAGTCTCGGCGGTGAAGGCTGCCGGCAACACGATCAGCTCCGCACCGTCCACACGCAGTCGGTGGAACAGCTCGCCGAAGCGCAGATCGTAGCAGATGGCAAGTCCCACGCGCACCGTGCCGAACGCCCCCGTCACCGGGACCGTCACCACGTCTCCGCCTGCCCGATACAGGTCACTCTCGCGATAGCCGACGCCATCGGGCGTCACGATGTCGAACAGGTGGATCTTGCTGTAGCGCGCAAGGAGCCGGCCGGACGGGTCCAGCAGCAGGCTGGTGTTGAGCAGCCGGTCACCGTCCCGCTCGCCGATCGATCCGCCGTGCACATGGATGCCGTGCGCAACCGCGGTGCGACGCAGGAACTCGAACGCATCGTCCCCGTCCTCGTTCGAGCCGATGGCGGGCACCGTCTCGGCGGCGGCGAATCGCGTATCCCGATCGCCGCCCAGGCAGGTCCACACCTCCGGCAGCACGATCAGGTCCGGTCGGTCGCCGATGACGCACGCATCAATCAGCCGCTGCGCCTGCGCGATGTTGTCGGCCTTGACGCTGCCGGGCGACATCTGGATCACACTGATGCGCACGCTGTGCCCTTATCCGTGCCGGCGCTCCGGAGACCGGCATCCAGGCATCCTGCCGGGCCGATATCGGCCCATCAAGGCCGTCCATTGTTCTGGGACTGCACGACCAGCCGCAGCAGCTCCTCCGGCACCGGCTCGGCGAGTGCCTCGTCATACAGGCGCTGCAGGTTGGTTTGCAGCCACAACTCGAAGAACGGGTTGAGCGTCGCCATGTCGTGCCTCCTGCCAGTGCCGGAACGGGTTGCCATGAGGAGTGATCGCTTCGGGGTTCGCATGGGTTGCAGTGTGAGACACCGCATCCGATGAACGATGGCGATCAGCGTCCCGCCGCCAGCGCGTCGGCGATCCGACCGACATCCTCCGCGGCCGGAGCGTTGGGATGGCGGATCAGCAGCGTCGTCTGCCGCCGGATCGCGTCGCTGACCCGGCCATCGCGCCGGACAATGCCGGCCAGCCGCGGCGCGGCGCCGAGGAAAGTGGTGCAGGCGCGGGCCAGGACATCATAGGTGCGCTGCCCGCTGGCCAGGCTGGTGGACTGGTTGACGACCAGCCGCACGTCCGCTGCCGCTTCGGATACCCGTGCCGCGCGGTCGCGCGCCTGGAGCTTGAGCACGGCGTAGGCGTCGGCCAGCGCCGTGGGCTCGTCGGTCGAGATCACCAGCAGGGTGTCGGCGCAGGCGGCCATGTGGCGGGTAGCGGGATCGATCCCAGCACCCAGGTCAAGCAGCACCACATCGTAGCCGGCAAGCCCACGGACCGTGCGCAGTAGCCGGTCAAGCAGGCCCAGCTCCAGCGAGGCCAGCGACGCGGCGCCGGACCGGCCGGGCAGGATGTCGAACCCCGCCGCCGGCAGGTCCGCCGGGGCATGCCGGACGATGGCCTGCTCCAGCCGGAGCCGCCCGGATAGCACCGCCGACAGGTCGTGCCGCGGCGTCAGGCCCAGCTGGATATCGACGTTGGCCAGCCCTAGGTCGCCGTCGACCAGCAGCACGCTGCGGCCGCGCGCGGCCAGGCTCTGGGCTAGGATGATCGACAGCCAGGTCTTGCCAACCCCGCCCTTGCCCGACGCGACGGCGATCAAATGGGACGCAGCCGACCTGGCGGCAATCGCCGGCGCGTCGAGCCGGTCCGACCGATCGGGCGGGGCCTGCAGGGTGGTCGTCATGGGCTGGTCTTCCACGATGGGGCACGCGCGCCGGCCTGGGCAGCGATGTGCAGGGCAAGGGTTGCCCGGTTTGGTTCGCGGCCCGGTCCACAGCCCGGCATCGACGGTGGCGGCGCGGCGGCTGCCGGGATGGCGACTGGCGGGAAGGCTGGCGCTGCGGCCGGTGATGATGGCCAGTCCCGTGCAGCGAGCGGCGGCCACAGGTGCGTCGCCAGCACCGCCGGGGTCAGCGCTATCAGGCCGTCGACCACGTCCGCGGTGGTCCCGCCCTCGGTGAGGGCGAGGTTGGCGCCATGCGCCGCGGCGAGAATGCCGCCGAGCCGGGCATGCCGGCCGAGCCTGGTGGCCACCAGCAGCCCGGTGCCCCGCCGCGCGTGGGCGGCGGCGACGTCCGCCGCCTCCAGTGCATCGATCCCTGCGGGCAGCACAAGCGCGGTTTGTGCACCAGACGCGGCGACAAGTGCCGCCAGCAGCTCGTCCTGCGCCGGATCGAGCAGGTCCAGCCCCGGCGCGTCGATCAGCACCGGTGACCGTGGCTCGCGGCGCGACAGCGCGCGCGCCAGCATCTCCGGCCGGCCTGCCGCGATCAGCGTCAGGCCGAGCAGACGGGTAAAGGCCGCCAGCTGCTCGACCGCACCCGCACGCTGCTCGTCGGCGGTGATGACGAGCGGCCGGTGGCCGTCCATGACCAGCCGCGTCGCCAGCTTGGCGACCGTCAGGGTCTTGCCGGCACCCGGCGGCCCGGCCAGCATCAAGGGCGGGCCGTCGGCATCAAGGGGCAATCCGCCGAAGCGGAACAATCGGCTGCAACCGGTCTCCGGCGCCGTCGTGCTCAGCGCGGCCAGCAGTGCCGGAGGCAGGTTGTGGCGGACCAGCGCGTGGGCCGGGGCATGGTCCCGACCGTCGGCAGGCTCGGACGCAGCGACGGCGGAGGCGATCCGATCAGCCGGTGGCAGATCGAGCTTGGACCCGGGTCGCGGCTCCGCCTCGTCCTCGGGCTCCAGCGCCGCGGTCACCTCCACGGTGCCGTTTCCGTTGGCGGTGGACAGGATCAGCGCGTCGAGCCCGAGCTCGTCGCGCACCTGCGCCATCGCCGCGGCCAGGCTGGTCGCCCGGAAGATCCTAATGCGCATCGCGGCGGTCCCGGGCGGGTGCGATCAGGCGGGTGCCGCGGCTCATATCGTCCCGATCGTGCGGATGCGGGCCCGCGGGAAGATCTCTCCCTGCGCCAGGACCGGGGTTGCCGGCCGCAGCCGCTCGACGATGGCGCGCACCGAGCCGCGGATCCCGCCGCTGGTCAGCACGACCGGCGACTCGCCCGCTGCCGCGGCGGCATCCAGCGCCGCGCGCAGCCGGCCGATGAACTCGTTCAGCCGGCTAGGGGCCATCGCCAGCTGCCGGTCCTCCGGCGGCCCGACCAGGCTTTCCAGGAACGCCTCCTCCCATTCGATCGAGAGCGGGATCAGCGGGATGTAGCCCCCGGCGCCCACCAGCGCGTCGCTGATCTGGCGCGCCAGGCGGCCGCGGACGTGGGCCACCACCAGCGGCACCGCGCGCAGACCGGCACCGCACGCCTCCTGGACGCCCTCGAGGATGGTCGGCAGGTCGCGGATCGAGATGCGCTCGGCCAGCAGCGCCTGCAGGATGCGCTGCACGGCGCCCATCGAGATCTGCGACGGGATCAGGTCGGCGACCAGCCTTTGCTGCTCGCGCGGCAGCTCGTCCAGCAGCTTCTGGGTTTCGGAGTAGGACAGCAGCTCGGCCATGGTCTCGCGCACGGTCTCGGTCAGGTGCGTGGTGAGCACGCTCACCGGATCGACCACGGTGCAGCCCCGCACCATCGCCTCCTCGCGGTGCGTCGCGTCGATCCACAGGGCCGCCAGGCCGAACGCCGGCTCGGTGGTCTTCTCGCCGGGCAGGTTGGGGACGCCGCCGCGCGGGTCCATCACCAGGAAGCGCGTCGGCCGCAGCTCGCCCTTCCCGGCCTCGATCTCCTTGATCCGGATCGAGTAGCCGTCGGCGCCCAGCTGCATGTTGTCCTGGATCCGCACCGGGGGCAGCACGAAGCCCATCTCGGTGGCGACCGTGCGGCGCAGTGCCCGGATCTGCTCGGTGAGCTTGGGGCTATCGCCGCCGGCCAGCGGCAGCAGCCCGTACCCGAGCTCGAGCCGGATGGTGTCGATGCGCATGGCATCCGCGATCGGCGGCTCGGCCGGCGCGGTGGACACGACCGTGGCGGCATCCTCCTCGGCCTCGATGCGAACCGGCGTGCGGTGTCGCAGCCAGGCGGCCCCCCCGGCCAGGCCGCCGAAGAACAGGAAGGGCAGGGCCGGCAGCCCCGGCATCAGCGCCAGCACGGCGGCGGCGGCGGCGGCCATCGCCATCGGCTTCGGGTTGCCCCCCAGCTGGCGCACCAGCGCCACGTCGGCCGCACCCTCGGTGCCGCCCTTGGTGACGACGATGCCCGACGCGGTCGAAACGATCAGGGCCGGGATCTGCGACACCAGCCCGTCGCCGACGGTGAGCGTAGTGAAGGTCGAGGCGGCGTCGGCGAACGCCATGCCGTGCCGGCCCAGGCCGATCGCCAGCCCGCCGATGATGTTGATGACGGTGATCATGAGCGAGGCGATCGCGTCGCCGCGCACGAACTTCGCCGCACCGTCCATGGCGCCGTAGAAGCCGCTTTCCTCCTCCAGCTCGCGTCGGCGCAACCGGGCGACCTTGTCGGTGATGGCGCCGGCCGACAGCTCGGCGTCGATCGCCATCTGCTTGCCGGGCATCGCGTCCAGGCTGAAGCGCGCCGCCACCTCGGCGATGCGACCGGAGCCCTTGGTGATGACCATGAAGTTCACCACCAGCAGGATGGTGAACAGGATCAGGCCGATCACCACGTCGCCGCCCATCAGGAAGCCGCCGAACGCGGCCACCACGTGGCCGGCGGCGAGCGGCCCCTCGTTGCCGTGGCTGAGGATCAGCCGGGTGGTCGCGACCTCCAGCGACAGCCGCAGCAGGGTGGTCAGCAGCAGCAGGGTAGGGAAGCTGGTGAAGTCGAGCGGCCGCTTCAGGAACAGCGCCACCATCAGCACCAGCACCGATGCCGTCACCGACAGCGCCAGCCCGAGATCGAGCACCACGGTCGGCAGCGGCAGGATCAGCACCGACAGCAACGCCACCACCGCCAGCGCCAGGCCGACGTCGGTGCCGGGCACCAGCGTGCGCCAGCGGCCACCGGGGAACGTCAGCCCGCGCAGGCTCAGGCCGCCCCCGACGGCGGGGGCGGAACCGGCGGGAATGATGCTGGCCTCTGCCACCGATCAGGTCGCCATGCCGCCGCCAAGGCCGGCGAGGGGGGCGGGCACGGCCACGCCCTGGCTTGCGTAGTCACGCAGCTTGTTGCGCAGCGCCCGGATCGAGATCCCGAGGATGGTCGCGGCATGGGTGCGGTTGCCGGCGGTGCTGTGCAGCGTGCCGAGGATCAGGGCCTGCTCGACCTCCTCGATGCGCCGTCCGACGAAGCCGTCGACGACCGTGGCCGCCTGGGGATCGGCAGCGCTCGGCGCCGCCGGCTCGAGCGGCAGCACCGTGGCCAGCCCCAGATGAGTCAGTCCCAGATGGACCGGCTCGATCGCCGGTCCTTCGGCCAACAGCACGGCCCGGTGCATGACGTTCTCAAGCTCGCGCACGTTGCCGCGCCAGCCATGCCGGCCGAGGCGGTCGAGCGCCGCCTCCGACAGCGGATGGGTCGGGATGCCGTTGCTCTGCGCGTAGTGCCGCGCGTAATGGGCCGCCAGCACGGCGATGTCGCCCGGCCGGTCGCGCAGCGGCGGGATCTCGATGCCGACCACGTTCAGCCGAAAGTAGAGATCCTCGCGGAAGCGGCCGGCCGCCACCTCAGCCGGGAGCTGGCGGTTGCTGGTGGCCAGGATGCGCACGTCCACGCGCACCGGACCGTGCCCGCCCAGCCGGTCGATCTCGCGCTCCTGGATCGCCCGCAGCAGCTTGGCCTGCAGCCGGACGTCCATCTCGCTGATCTCGTCGAGCAGCAGGGTGCCGCCTTCCGCCGACTCGAAGCGGCCGATCCGACGCGCCACCGCGCCGCTGAACGCACCCCTCTCGTGCCCGAACAGCTCGGACTCCAGCAGGTGCTCGGGCAAGGCGGCGCAGTTCAGCGCGATGAACGGGCCGCCCGCGCGCCGCGAGCGACGGTGGATGTGCCGCGCCATGATCTCCTTGCCGGTGCCGGACTCGCCGGTGATCAGCACGGACGCATCCGAGCGGGCGACCTGCTCGGCGCTGCGGACCGTGGCCAGCATGGCCGGATCGCGGGCGATCAGCGCGTGGGTTTCCCCGGAGGCAGCTTCCAGCATGGCCGCGATCAGCTCGGGGTCGGGCGGCAGCGGCAGGAAGTCCTGGGCCCCGTCGCGAACCGCGCGCACGGCGGCGTCCGGATCGTCCTCCGCGCCGCAGGCGACCACCGGTATGGCGATCCGCTCGCGTTCGAGGCCCCGCACCAGCTCGGCGATCGGCTGGCCCAGCTCGCACAGCACCAGGTTGACGCGAGCATCGCGGCGCAGCCGGACCAGGGCGCCACCGATGTCGTCCGCATGATCGAGCTGTGCGCCGCGGCTGGTCGCGATCTGCGCCGCCCGGCCCAGCTCGCCGCCGAGCGAGCCGATGATCAGGACCCGCATGACGGTCAGAAGCCCCGCTCGGACTTGATGATTTCGGTCATGGTGACGCCGAGCCGGTTGTCGTCGACCATCACCACCTCGCCGCGGGCGATCAGGCGGTTGTTGACGTAGATGTCGATCGCCTCGCCCAGCTTGCGGTCGAGCTCGACCACGGCGCCGCGACCGAGCTTGAGCAGCTGGCTTACCTGCATGGTCGACTTGCCGAGCACGGCACTGACCGTGACGGGGATGTCGTAGACCGCCTCCAGGTCCTGTGCGCTGCGCGGCGCGCCGTTGTCCTGCGGGATCGGCGACTCGGCGAGTTCCGCCAGGTCGATCTCATTGGCCATGTTGGCTCTCCTGGTTCATCTCGGGGGGCGTCGCATCGGGCATGACAAGGGCCGCGATCCGCGCGCACAGGTCGGCGGTGTCGCGCACCATGGCGCCGCCCTCCCAGCGCACGCTGACGTCGCCGGGCTGCAGGCGGTCGGAGGCTACCCAGCTCACGGTCGCACCGTTGTCCGCCGCCAGCACGGTGAGGTCATCGCGAAGGGCATCGATCAAGGTCGGGTGGACGCGGATGGTGAGCTGCGGCTCGTGCGACATCGCCGGCAGCAGCAGACGCAGCAGGGTGGCCGCCTCGTCCCGGCCCCGCGACCGGGCGAATGCCGGCAGCAGGGCGGCCACGGCGGCGAGCACCGTGCTCGCGGTGGCCGACGCCGAGCGCGCGGCGACCGCCTGGAGATCGTCTCTCGCCTGCTGCAACGCCGCGGCGATGTCGGACAGGGCGGCGGTTCGGTGAGCGTCGGCGGCGAGTTCGGCCTCGTGGCGGGCAAGCGTCCGGCCTTCCTCCTGCGCCCGTTCGGCCGCGCGCCTAAGGTCGGCCAGGCTGAAGGTCGGCTCGACGATGACGACCGGCTCGGCCGGCGGCGCCGGTTCCATTGAGGCGCTTGCCACCGGCTCCGGTGCGTCGAAATCCTCCGCGTACAGGACGCCGCCCGGCGCATGCGACCACATCGTCAGGCCACCATCTGCTCGTCTTGACGTTCGTTGAGCTCGATCTCGCCCTGCGCGGCCAGCTCCTTGGCGATCAGCACGATCTGCGATTGCGCCTCATCGACGTCGCGCAGCCGTACCGGACCCAACGCCGCGATGTCGTCGCGCAGCAGCTTGCCGGCCCGCTCGGACAGGCAGCCCAGGAACAGCGTGCGGATGTCCTCGGACGCGCCCTTCAGCGCGATCGGCAGCTTGTCCTTCTCGACCGCGCGCATGAGCTTACCCACAGCGTCCGGCGTCAGCCGCGCCAAGTCGTCGAACGTGAACATCAGCGACTTCACGCGCTCGGCCGCCTCGCGGCTGCGTTCCTCCAGCGCACCCATGAAGCGGCCCTCGACCTGCCGGTCGAGGTTGTTGAAGATCTCGGCGATCAGCTCGTGGCTGTCGCGGCGGGTGCTGCGTGCCAGGTTCGACATGAACTCAGAGCGCAGCGTCTTCTCGACACTGTCGAGCACGTCCTTCTGCACGCTTTCCATGCGCAGCATGCGCATGACGACCTCCATCGCGAAGCTATCCGGCAACAGGCTCAGCACGCGCGCCGCATGGCTGGGCCGCACCTTGCCCAGCACCACCGCGACGGTCTGCGGGTACTCGTTCTTGAGGTAGTTCGCGAGCACGGCCTCGTTCACGTTGCCCAGCTTGTCCCACATGGTGCGGCCGGCCGGTCCGCGGATCTCCTCCATGATCTGCGCGGCACGCTCGCGTGACAGCGACTTCTGCAGCAGGCGCTCTGTGCTGTCGAAGCTGCCGACCAGCATCCCGGCCGAGCTGATGCTCTGCGAGAAGTCCAGGCACAGCGCCTCGACGGTGTCGGCCGCCACGCTGCCGAGCTGCGACATCGCGAGCGAGATGTCCTTGATCTCCTCCTCGTGCATCATGGAGAACAGCTGGGCGCACTGCTCCTCGCCGAGTGCGAGCATCAGGATCGCGGCCCGCTGCACGCCGGGCAACTGCTGGTGGTTCATCTATCCAGCCTCCTTGGCGAGCCAGCCCCGGACGATCGTCAGGCTTTCCTCGGGATGACGTCCGACCAGCTCGACGATCTGGCGGATCGAGGCGGCGCGCAGCCGCCCGTCGATGTTGGCGAGGCTGATCATGCTTTCGTCCTCGAGCAGCGCGATGTCGGTCCCGCCGCCCTTTGCCGCCGCGGGGCCGGCCAGGGCCGGACGTGCGCCGCCCCCGGTCCCGATGGTATCCTGAAGGGGCGGGGCGGGCAGCGCGGTCGTGTCCGTCAACCGCGCCACCATCGGCCTGACCACGAACACCAGGGCCAGCAGCATGAACACGCCGAGCAGCAGGTTCTGGCCGATGCGCATGACGTCGTCGCGGCCGAGATGCAGCCCCAACAGGCCGGGGGGCACGGGCGCGTCCGGCAGGTCCCGGGCGGCGAACTGCATGGACACGACGCTGACGGTGTCCCCGCGCTTCTCGTCGAAGCCGATGGCGCTCTTCACCAGGGTCGAGATGCGGTCGAGCTCCTCCCGGCTGCGCGGCTGCCAGATGGCCTTGCCGCTGCCCGAGGGCTGGAGCGTGCCGTCGACCATGACCGCGAGGCTGATCCGCGCCAGCCGGGGCTGGTCCTGGACCAGGGTGCGGACGGTCTTGCCGATCTCGTAGTTGTTGGTTTCCTCCTGCCGGTCTCCCTGGCTGCCGGACTGCGCCTGGCCGGCACCCGCGTTGGGCAGGTTGTTCTGCACGGACGTGTTGGCCTGGCCGTCGCTGCTGCGGTTCTTGTCGGACACGGTCTGCTGGCTGCGCAGCACCTGCTGATTGGGATCGTAACTTTCCTGCGTTTCGCGCACTTGGTCGACGTTCATGGTCACCGCCGCCTCGGCCCGGACGTGCTCGGCGCCCAGCGACGGCTCCAGCATCTCCTCCACGGCGCGGGCCAGTCGCAGCTGGGTCGCCTGCCGCAGCTCGTCGACGCTCTGCGCCGTTCCCGCCCCGTCCACCGGGTTGCCGGCACGGGCCAGCACCGAGCCGCGGTTGTCGACGATGGCGATATTCTGGGGCTTCAGGCCGGGGACCGCGGCGGCGGTGAGGTTGATGACCGCCTGCACGCCCTCCGGATCCATCCGGGCGCCCCCGGACATCGAGAGCAGGACGCTGGCCTGTGCCGGCATCTGCTCGGAGGCGAACGGCTCGCGATGCGGCAGCACCAGGTGCACGCGCGCCGCCCGGACCCCGCCGATCAGCCGGATCGAGCGCGATAGCTCACCCTCCAGGGCACGGGTCTGGTTGATGGTCTGCTCGAACTGCGTCGCCGTCAGGTTGTCGCCGCGATCGAAGATCTCGTAGCCCACCGAGCCCCCCGACGGCAGGCCGCTCCGGGCCAGCAGCAGGCGCGCCGTGGCGACCTGGTCGGCAGGGACCAGCAGGCGGTCGTCCCCACCGCCAAGCTCATGGGGGATATGGTTCTTCTCAAGCTGCTCGGCCATCTGGCCGGCCTCGCGCAGGTCGAGATCGCCGTAAAGAAGCGCCATCTGCTGATGGCCGCCCCCCTGCGACACCAGCACCGCCAGCATGGCCAGGATGCCCACCGCCACTGCGCCCAGGGCGGCCAACCTGGCGGTCCCCAACGCCCTGAGGCTCTCCAGGAAGGGCTTCATGACGGGCACGCCAGGGTCGGTTCCGAGGACGGGATCCGGATCATCGCTTCCTTCCAGCGACCGGCCTATTGCCGGCTGGGAGGATGGTGCCGGAACCCCCTTACCTGAACGTTAACCGCCCGGCACTTTCTGCCGTGTCGGTGGCGGGGCTGGGGT
>CAXUBN010000023.1:0-16214 GCA_964249255.1 uncultured Acetobacteraceae bacterium
TGCCGCGCGGGCAGGTGCATGCCGACCTGTTCCCGGACAACGTGTTCTTCCTGCCCGGCCCGTCGCCCGCCCCCGTGTCCGGTCTGATCGACTTCTACTTCGCCTGCACCGACCTGCTGGCCTATGACCTCGCCATCTGCCTGAACGCCTGGTGCTTCGAGCCCGACATGAATTTCAACGTGACCAAGGCGCGCCTGCTGCTGGACGGGTATGGATCGGTGCGGCCGCTCGAACCGGCCGAGCGCGCGGCGCTGCCGGTGCTGGCGCAGGGGGCGGCGATGCGCTTCCTGCTGACCCGGCTGTTCGACTGGGTCCATACGCCCGACGGCGCGCTCGTTACCCGCAAGGACCCGCTCGACTACCTGCGCCGGCTGCGCCACTTCCTGGCCGCCGCCGATCCGGAGGCGCTGGGGCTATGAGCGGCGTCCCCAACCCGGCCGATGCCGCCGATGCGCCACCGGATGGCGACGGACGCCCGCTGGTCGAGATCTGGACCGACGGCGGCTGCCGGCCCAACCCCGGGCCGGGCGGCTGGGCGGTGCTGCTGCGGTTCGGGACGCACGAGCGCGAGCTGTCCGGGGGCGAGACGGCCACCACCAACAACCGCATGGAGCTGACCGCGGCGGCGGAGGCGCTGGAAGCGCTGACCCGCCCGTGCCGCATCGCGCTGCACACCGACAGCGAGTACGTCCGCAACGGCGTCACCCGCTGGAGCACCGGCTGGGTGCGCCGCAACTGGCGCAACGCCAGCGGCGACCCGGTCGCCAACATGGCGCTGTGGCGCCGCGTGCTGGACGCCGCGCGCCGCCACGAGGTGGACTGGCGCTGGGTCCGCGGCCACGCCGGCAACCCCGAGAACGAGCGCGTCGACCGCCTGGCGACGGCGGCCCGGATCGCGGTCGAGGAAGAACGGACGCCGGGGTCGGCTCCAGCAACCTGAACACCATGGCCTGCTCGGAGTGCGCCTGGTCGTACCGGCCGGAGAGCGATCGGCGATGGATACGTCGTCGAACTCCGGTCCGGCTTCCGCCGGCTGCGACGACAGCGTGTCCGATTTCCATGTCGTGACCTGGTCGGTCCGCAACCTCGCCTGCGGTTGGTGCTTGGAGCCGGCGGCCGGTAGACCATGCGGCCTGCAACCGTTTCATGCACAGGGGAGCGAAACCGCCATGTCGGCACCTGATACCCTCAAGGACGTTTACGCGGACGAGCTGAAGGACCTGTGGTCGGCCAACGACCAGATGCGCCGGGCCTTGGAAACCATCGCGGGCAAGGTCCACGACGAGGAGTTGAAGTCGAGCTTCCAATCGTCCATCGGCGGCATCCAGAAGCACAGCGACACGCTGAAGTCCCTGTTGCAGGAGGCCGGCGAGGAGGCGGAGCCGGAGCATTGCCGGGGCATGGAGGGGCTGGTCCGGGAGGCCCTGAAGCACACCACCCAGGAAGCGCCCAGCGACGGCAGGCTGTTCGACCTGGTGGCGGTCTCGCAGTACCAGCGCATGTGCCATTACGGCATCGCCGGCTTCGGCACGGCCGCCGCCTATGCCGGGGCGCTGGGCATGACGGAACAGTCCGACGCCCTGAAGGCGATGGTGTCCGACATCTACAAGGCGGACGAGTATGCCACCAGGCTGGCACAGGGGTCGGTCAAGGCCGCAGCCGCGGCGGCGTAGGGCCCATCGCACGGACCGGTGCCGTTTCCGCAAGCCCCAGCATCGCGCACAGGCCGACCAGGACGGCGCCCTCCATGTAGAAGGCGGGCGCCAGCGCGTTTCCGGTGACCGCGATCAGCGACGCGATCACCAGCTGCGCCGAGCCGCCGAACAGCGCGATGGCGGTCGCGTAGATCATCCCGATCCCGCCCGAGCGGACCCGCCCGGGCAGGCTCTCGGCGATCACCACGATCGTCGAGACCGACGACAGGGTGAAGGTGCCGCCGAGCAGGGCGGCGGCGCCATACAGCGCCCATGCGCTGCGCAGGTGCTCCAGCACCAGGAAGCATGGGAACACCAGCAGCAGCACCAGGCAGGCCGGCGCGATCAGCACCGGCTTGCGGCCGTAGCGATCGGACAGCCAGCCGCCGAGCAGGTCGCCGACCACACCGGTCAGCCCCACCGTCACGGTGGCGCCGAACGCCAGCCGCGCCGGCATCGCCAGCGTGGTCAACGCGTAGGTGGTAAGGTAGTCCAGCGTGTAGTTGCTGATCGTGCTGCTGGCGAGCAGGGCAATGCCGAGCACCACGATGCGCGGCAGGCCGGGGCGCGCGACCGGCGTCGCGATCTCCGGTCGGCCCAGCGTTTCCTCCAGCCGCGACCGCAGCACGAGCCCGAACGGCACCACGGCCACCCCCAGCATCATGGCCACGCGCCAACCCCAGTCGTCGAGCTGCGCCGGCGTCAGCACGCTGGACAGCGCCACGCCGACCAGGCCCGCCACCAGCACGGCGGCATCGGCGCTGGCCGACTGCAGGGCGGTGTAGAGCCCGCGCCGTCGCGGGGGAGCGGCCTCGATCAGGAAGGCGGTGCTGGCGCCGACCTCGCCACCCAGCGCGAACCCCAGCAGCATGCGGAAGCCGACCGCCAGCACCGGCGCCGCCAGGCCGATGCGGGCGTGGGACGGCGTCAGCGCCAGGCCGGTCACGCCGGCACCGACCAGGGCGAAGGACAACAGCAGCGCCGGCCGGCGGCCGCGCCGGTCGGCCAGGCGGCCGATCACGAGGGCGCCCAGCGGCCGGGTCAGGAACCCGGCGCCGAAGGTCGCGAGCGAGAGCAACAGGCTGGCGGTGGGCGAGCCGGATGGGAACAGGCTGCGGCCGATCGGCACCGCGAAGAAGGCATAGGTGACGAAGTCGTAGAACTCGAGCGCGTTGCCGGTGGCAACCGCCGCGACGTGGCGCAGCTTCAGCATCCCGGGCGCGATGCAAGCCGGGGGCCAGGATCAAGGCCGGGAGGCGGTGGAGGCGATGGCTACCGGGGACGGATCCGACCCTCCGATCGGTGCCCCGCCCCCTTGGGAACGACGTGGACCGAGTGGCCGCGGCCGTCAGTGCAGGGCAACGTCGAGCTGGTCGATCAGCTCCTCGTACGGTTGCGCCACCGTCACCACCCCTTCATCGAGGAACAGCAGGGTGGTGTCGACCGTCTCGTCGTCCGGCGCCACGGCGCGGATGGCGCTGGACAAGACCGTGACCGGGTCGCCATTCCGGTCACGGGCGAGAAAGGCGGTGGTCATGACAGCGTTTTCCCCAGGAAATGGCCGCAGCGTCGTCCCTGAGGATGAAGAAAGTACCAAGGGCCGCGATTAGGGACGGGGGCAGGATGCGGCGACCTCCATGCTGCCTCCGGAAGGGCAGGGCTGAAGCGGATTTCATGCACGCAGCCCTTCCGGCAGGCCTATGCTGCCGCCATATCCCATTCAGATCCTGCACGGACCCGAAACGAACATGAACCACCTGCTGCTCGCCGCCTGGGTGCATCGCGGCTATGGGTATGCACCGAGCTACGGCTACCACCACTCGTTCGGCGGCGGCGGATCGTGGGTCGGGCACATGGTGCTGTCGTCGGTGATCCATGGGCTGATCTACAGCGTGATCTTCCGGACGCTGGCGCATCTCAGCCTGGGCGAGGTGGTGCTGCTGGCGGTGCTGGTGATCGGCGGCATCTACCTGTGGAACCGCGACCGCGGCGGCTACCGACGCTGGTAGGTTCGATCCCCCGCCCCGCTTGACGCGGGGGCACCCCGGCCCTCACCTGCGCCGCGCCACGCGGAGGGGATTGGTTGGGATACGGCCTCGGGCGCCTTGACGCGCTCCTGTTCTGCGCGGTGCCGCTGCTGGCGTTCCTGCTGCTGGGGCCGCTGCTGCTGATCCCCCTGCATGTGCCGCTCGGCTACAACGAGGGCTGGAATGCGTACCTGGCCGCCCGCGCGATCGGGCTGCAGGACGGTCCACTCTACCCGCCGGCCGACACGCTGGTGTTCAACAACTACCCTCCATTGTCCTTCTACCTGGTCGGGCTGATCGGACGCGGCCTCGCGGGTGGCGACGTGATCGTGGCCGGCCGGATGGTGGCCCTGGCGTCGCTGCTCGCGTCCGCCGTCCTGCTGGCTGCCTGCGTGGCAAGGCTGGGTGGCAGCCGGCGCGGCGCCCTGTGCGCGGCGGCGCTGCTGCTGCTCTACGCCACCACGTTCTTCCGCGGCTACGTCGCCGTCGACGAGCCGCAATGGCTTGGCCATGCGCTGATGCTGGCCGGCCTCGCCGCGTTACTGCGGGATCACGCGACGGGTCGGTATCCGATCGAGCGGGTGGTCATGGCGGCGCTGCTGATGACGGCGGGCGGCTTCGTCAAGCACAGCCTGGTCGCCCTGCCGCTCGCCGTGACGGCGTGGCTGGCGCTGGTGCGGCCGCGCACGGCAATGGTCTGGCTTGCCGCCGCCAGCGGCGCGGTCGCGGTTGGGCTCGTGCTGACCGCCATCCTGCACGGCCGCGCCGCCTTCGCCGATATCCTGCTGCACCGGCGCGTGTTCCAGCCGGGCCGGGCGGTTCTGGCGATCTGGCGGATGCTGCCGCTGCTGCCGATGATGGTTGTGGCCCTCCTGGCCTGGCGCCGGCGGATCCGCGGCGACCGGTCGATGCTGTTCGGGACGCTGTTCGTCGCGATCGCGCTGGTGGCCAGCGTGGCGCAGCGGGTCGGCCAGGGCATCAACTACAACGCCTACTTCGAGGCGACGATCGCGCTCTGCCTCGTCGTCGGGCTCGCGGTCTCGGCTGCCGGCCTGCCGCTCCGAACCGGCGGCGCCCCGATCGGGCCGACGATGCTGGCCGCGGTCGCAGCACTGGCGCCGGTGGTGACGATGCCGGGACACCTCGGGCAGGCGTGGCGCGACATCGCCGATCGCGAGGCACGGGCGCGGTCGTGGCAGCCGGTCATCGCCGCCATGGCCGCGTCGCCCGGGCTGGTCGGATGCCAGGTCCTGTCGCTCTGCTTCTGGGCCGGCAAGCCGTATGCGGTGGACACGTTCAACCTGAACCAGAGCATTTTGACCGGCGGCCCGATCGCCCGCTTCGACACGCTGGCGCGCCGGCACGCGTTCGCACTGTTCCAGTACGATCGCAAACCGTTCCGTGGCCTGGTACCGGGTCCCATGGCGGTCGGCGATCGGCTGCTGCAGGACCTGCTCCATCGCGGCTACGTGCCGACGGCGACCGATCCGGACGGCAACGTGATGATGGTGCCAAGCGGGACGACGGCGGCGCAGTCCGTGACGCGGCCCTAGGGCGCGCTGCGCTCAGAAGGTGACGCGGAGCGAGGCGCCGACGGTGCGCGGATCGCCCGGGTAGGCCAGGAAGGCGCCGTTGTTCTCCTGGATGTTGATCAGGTACTGCCTGCCGAACAGGTTGTGCGCGAAGCCCGAAACGTCGAACTGGCGCCGCGCGCCGAAGCGCCAGCCGGCGCGCAGGTCGAACACGCCGTAGCCGCCGATGCGGCCGCCGGCGGCGTCATCGGTGGTGAGGAACTGCGACGAGCGGAACGCATAGCCGCCGACGCCGTAGAGCTGGCCGAGACGGCCGAAATCGTGCGCCCAGGTCGGCGAGATGTTGACGATCCAGCGCGGCGAGTTGGCGAGCTCGGCGCCGGTGAGCGAGCATATCGCGAGGCCGGCCGCGGTTTCTTCCGGCGCGCAGGGCGCGTCGGCGAACGCCGTGTAGACGGCGTCGACGTAGGATACGCCGGCGGTGATGCCGATGTCGCGGGTGAGTGCCAAGCCGCCGTCGAACTCGGCGCCGCGCGAGCGGACGCCGCCGGCGTTGGCCAGTGCCTGGCGCGCGGTGCCGTTGATCAGGAAGATCGCGTTGGTCTGGTAGTCGCTGACGGTCTCCCAGTAGGCATCGAGGTTGGCGGTGAGGCGGCCGCCCATCCAGCTGGTCTTGATGCCGATCTCGTAATTGTCGGCATTTTCCGGCCGCACGACGTTCGTGGCGCCCTGCGCGACCAGCGGCGCGTTCAGCGGTCCCACGTTCAGGCCCGAGCTCTGCGCGCCATGGCCGTAGGTGGCATAGAGCAGCACGTGCCGGCCGGCCTGGTAGGACAGGGTGGCGAGGCCGGAGAACAGGTTCTCGTGGCTGGCGAACACGTCGTTGCCGAGCGGAAACGCGTTGGTGGCCTTCTGCGCCTGCACCTGCGTCAGCACCAGGCTGCCGAAGCGGCAGGTCCGGTTGCTGTTGGCGCAGGTGATCAGCTGGGTGTTGCCGAGTGCGATACCGTCATCGTCCTGCCGACGCAGCTCGTAGGTTTCGCGGAAGCCGGTTGTCAGCGTCCAGCGCGGGGCGAAGCGCCAGGAGGATTGGGCGAAGGCCGCGTAGCTGTCGGTCTGCGGGTCCTCGTCGGTCTGGTAGTCGAGGCCGTTCAGGGTCGAGGCGAGCTGGGCGGCCCGCGCCGCGGTGCCGTTGGCGAGCCCGGCCAGGGTGTTGTTGAATGCCCAGGCGTCGACGCCCTGGAACGACTGGCTGCGGCCGGTCAGGTTCTGGTTGAACAGGTAGAGCCCGGCGAGCCAGTCGAGGACGTGGCCGGTGGGCGAGGCAAGCCGCAACTCCTGCGAGACCTGGTTGGCGTGATCGATGAAGTTGTCGTTGGTGCCGATCGGCAATGTGGTGAAGTCGGTGTCGTTCTCGGGGTAGAACGCCCAGGTCTGGTAGGCGGTGATGGACGTCGCCTTGATGCCGTCCGCCAGGGTCCATTCGCCGGTGCCGGAGATGACGAACTGGTGGGTGTTGTCGAACTGCTGCGCGTCGTTGTCGATCACGCGGCCATACACGTCCGCGGGCGGCGCGTAGCCGGGCGCCACCAGGGTGGCGCTGCGCGCGAAGCTGAAGCCGATGCGCGCGACGGGCTGGTTGGACAGGAACTGGAACGCGCCCTGCGGCTCGTCGGCGCGGTTGTACAAGGCCGAGATCGTGTAGCGGAGGTCGGACGTCAGCACGAACAGGGTTTGCAAGCGTACGCCGTAGCCGTCGTTGGCGTTCTCGCGGGTATCGCGCGTGGTGTCGTACAGGAAGCCGGAGCGCTTGGTGTCGTAGGCGGTGAGCCGCACCGCGACCTTGCCCGGGACCATCGGCGCGTCGACCGCGGCATGGTATTGGCGCAGGTCGTCGCTGCCGTAGTCGGCCTGCGCGACGGCGGCCGGCGTGAAGCTCGGCTGGTTGGTGGCGATGCTGATGGCGCCAGCCACCGTGTTGCGGCCGAACAGCGTGCCCTGCGGGCCGCGCAGCACGTCGACCTGACCAAGGTCGAACAGGTTGTACGCGAACTCGCCGGGGCGGCCGAGATACACGCCGTCGACATACACCCCGACCGGATCCTCGAGCCCGTCGCTGACCATGGTGGTGCCGCCAATGCCGCGGATGCCGATGATGGTCTGGCGCGGGTTGGCCTGGGTGAGGTTGAGGCTGGGCGCCACCTGGTTGAGCTGGCGGGGCGTGGTGATCTCGCGCAGCTCCAGCAGCTGGTGGGTAACGACGGTGAGCGGCACCGGGACCGCCTGTGGGTCCTCCCGCCGGAGCCGGGCGGTGACCTGGACCGCTTCCGGGGCATCGGCGGCCGGAGCCGCGGCAGTGGAGGCCGGCGGTTCCGGAACGGCCGGGGATACGGGCACATCGGCCCACGCGGCGCGCATCGGAAGGATAAGGAGCAGGGCCGCGGCCGACCGGGATGGGAGGCGCTGCATCGTCGTATCCCCGCCAGCTGATCCGGCTAGGAGATATTAGAACTTAGATTTATCGCATAGGTGGATAGCACAGAAGATGCCATTATACGGCACGATCTGCCCGTCGCTGTGGCAGACGGTCCGCAATCCGCAGCGTCGGTCTCATATCCTGGGCGGATGAGACGCCCGGATGACCGCCACAACCGCGCCGTGATCCGGCCCAGGTTGGCTTGCACGCATGCCTCGTCGCCCGTGCCGTTCGGCCCGGACACCGATGATATGTCGATCATCGTGACGCTGCGCCGGATGGAATGCCATCCGCATCCGGCTCGCGTTATCCTTGAATGGGGCGAATGAGGCGACAGCCTTACTCAAGCTCCGGCCACAATCCTCAGGCGGGGTTATCCTTGCGCCGCACCGTGTGGGTCTCACGTCCGACATATTCGCACGAGCTGGTTCAGGGCACCTCGACCCCCGCTGCCGACTCCTCATCGTGCCGGCTCCAGGGCAGCCGGCCTTGATCGATCGAGGAGATCCGTAGACCCGGCGTGCCTTATGCGCCGCGCGAAAGCCAGTCGAGGAGGACGCGCTGCTGCCGGAAGAAGTCGTGCTCGGCCGGCCCGCCGCCCCGCGTCGTCGGGGACTTGAAGAACACGCCCAGCTGCTCCTGCGCGCCGCCCTCGCCGCGGCGGTGGGCGAGATCCAGGCAGCGCGCGATCTCGATCACCAGCGGCGCGGCCAGCACCGAGTCCTTGCACAGGAAGTCCACCTTCACCTGCATGCGCTGGCCCAGGAACCCCGAGATGTCGATGTTGTCCCACGCTTCCTTGTCGTCGCCGCGCGGCCGGTAGTAGTGGATGTGGCAGATATGGTCCTCGACCCGGTAGCCGAGGATGTCGTCCAGCACCGACGCCTTGGTCTTGAGCTTGGACTTGAGGCTGGCCGGATCGTCCAGCGCCAGCCCGTCGTTGTTGCCCAGGATGTTGGTGGAGAACCAGCCGTCCACGTGCAGGGCGCGGTCCCGGAACGCGGGGGCCAGCACCGTCTTGAGGAAGGTCTGCCCGGTCTTGCCGTCCTTGCCGGCAACCGGGACGCCCTCGGCCATCGCCAGGGCGGGCAGATCGGCGGCCAGGCTCGGCGTGAAGTTGCCGTAGGGAATACCCTCCCGGATCGCCGCGTAGGCGTAGAGCATGGCCGGGCCGATCGCCGGGTCGTTGTCCCGCAGCGCCTGCTCGAAGCGGGAGGTGTCGCCGAATGCGGGGGCATCGTCCGGCCAGCCTTCCACCGACGCCAGGTTGATCATGACGAGGCGCCGCACGCCGGTCCGCTTGGCGAAGTCGCGCATGTCCTGCCGGATCCGCTCCACCGCGCCCTCGTGCGAGTTGGCGCCGATGCGGTTGGCGCCATCGACGTTGCGGCAGAAGGCGCGGTTGCCCGTGGCCGCCCATGGCCGGACCGCGGCCATGGGCTCGCGCAGGTCCGACAGCATCTCCGGCGGCAGCACCCGGTGGCGTGCCGCCGCGACGGCCAGGTCATCGGGGCTCAGGTCCCAGCCGGCGACCGTGATCGCGTCATACGGCACCAGTCCGGCCCCATCCAACCCTGCGAGCGGGAGTCCGGTGCGGTCGGACGATCCCTGCCGGATCCGCTCCAGCCCTGCCGCGGCGGTGGTGCCGACCGCACCGCCGAGGCCCACGATCAGAAGGCCGAGGCGATCCGATGCGTCAGCTCGTGGTCCAGGCGTCATTGATCCGATCACCGCAAGGATCGGGCTCAATGGGTGTTAAACCGCACGGTGTCAAATGACGCCGGCCCGGTCCTTCGGGTCCTGCAACCGTTGCGGATACGCTTCGATAACTTCCGTATCCGTGTGGTCGCTTGACCCGGGCGTCGGCCTGGCTAGCCTGGACCATCTCCACGATGCAGCGCGGATCGCAGCGCCGCGGCAGTTCCGCCCACCCGAACGCCGGGGCCTCGATGCATCGCATCCTCATTGTCCGACGGCTGACGCGCATGCCCATGGCCGTCGCCATGCTGGTGCTGTCGGCACTGCCGTTCGCCTTCGTCGCGATCCCGCCGCTGGGCGACGTACCGGGCCACATGGGCAGCTTCGCCGCCGCCGCCTATGCCGGCGATCCGGCATTCGGGCGGCTCATGGGCTATCGCTGGCATCCCGTGCCCAACCTCGGCACCGACCTGCTGGTGTTCGCGCTGCAGCGTCCGCTCGGCATCGTCCGGGCCACCTGGCTGGTGACCGCCGCCATCCCGGTCCTGCTGGCCGGCGGCATCCTGCTGCTGGCGCGCACGCTGAACCGCGACGGCGCGGCCGCCATCGGCTGGGCGCTGATCTTCGTCTACAGCTTTCCGCTCAACTACGGCTTCCTCAACTACATGCTGGGGCTGGCGCTAGTGCTGATCGGCCTTGCCGGCTGGATCAGGCTCGACGCCCATCCACGGTGGCGCGAGGCGGCGGCCTGGGTCGCGCTGCCGGTCGCGTTCCTGTGCCACGTGGTGGCAGGCTGCCTGCTGGCGCTGCTGATCGGCACGCGCGAGCTGGCGGAGATGCGCCCATGGGCCCACCGGCCGCAGACCTGGCCGCAGACCCGGCCGCTGTCGGGGCTGCTGAGGGGGCTGCGGCCGCTGCTGTCGGTGCCGGTCATGCTGGTGCTGTGGCGGCTCGACTCCCGCTCGATCGCCGGCCACACCGGCTACAGCGTCGGCGCCAAGTTCCGTCAAACGGTTCTGCTGCTGCGCGACCAGAGCATGGCGCTCGACATCGGCTCGCTGCTGCTGGCGCTCGCCGTGTTCGTCGTCGGCTGGCGCCGCGGTGCCCGGCCGCACAGGGCGGTGAGGCTCGGGCTCGCAGCGCTGACGGCACTGTTCGTGCTGACGCCGTACCGCCTCGCGGGGTCGAGCTACGCCGACGGGCGGCTGCTGCCGCTGATCCCGATGCTGCTGTTCGCGACGCAGGACTGGCGCGGCGTGGACCCGCGCCTGACGCGGCTGGTGGCGGCGAGCGGGCTGGCGCTGCTGCTGCTGCGCACCGGCGTCACGACGGCGGGCTTCACGGCCTATGCACGCCGCTACGAGGTCGAGTTGGGCGCGCTGTCCGCGATCGCCCCATACAGCCGGGTCCTGGTGCTGGACATGCGCGACTGCACCGAGCTCGCGCACTGGCGCACCGACCGGCTCGACCACCTCGGCGAGATGGCGATCGTCCGGCGCCGAAGCTGGACCAACTCGGAATGGGACGTGGACGGCGGCCACCTGCTGCAGGTCCGCTACCGGCCGTCGCCCCGGTTCTTCGATGACCCGTCACAGTACGTGTGGCCGGACAGCTGCCACGGCGGGCCGCGCAACCCGACGATGGGGCAGGCGCTTGCGGCGGCGCCGTTCGACGGCATCGACGCCCTGTGGCTGATCAACGCGCCGCTACCGGCGGGATACCGGAACGGGCGGCTGGCACTGCGCTGGCGCCATGGGGACAGCGCGGTGTATGCGGTGACGCCGGCCCCCATCCGCCGATAGGGGGATTCCGGCAGGACATGCCATCCATCGGGCCCAGGAACGGTGCACCCGGCTTGATCATCGAGCGTTACCTGATCCGAGAGCTCAGCCGGCCGCTGATGGCGATCCTGGGCATCCTGACGGCACTGTTCGGGAGCTACACCGCGGCGGGCTTCCTGGGGGACGCGGTCAACGGCCTGCTGCCCGCCGGCGCCATCGCCGAGCTGATCGGGCTGAAGCTTCTCATCTCGCTGGAGGTGCTGATCCCGGCGGCACTCTACGCGTCCGTGCTGCTGTCGTTCGCCCGCCTGCACGGCGAGTCCGAGTTCGCCGCCATGTTCTCGATCCGGGTGACGCCGGGGACGCTGATCCGCGCCGTGCTGACCCTGTCGGGGGGGCTCGCCGCGATCGTGGCCGTGCTATCCCTCGTGGTCCGGCCGCTCGCCTACCACCGGCTGCACGCGGTGTCGGACCGGGCCGCGACGCTGCTCGACATCGACGCCATGGAGGCGGGCTCGTTCTATGTCGCCCGCCAGGGCGACCGGGTGGTCTTCCTGGGCCACCGCCATGGCCGCGGCGCCCCGGCGCGCGACGTGTTCGTGCGGATCCGCCATTCTGATCGCACCGAGATCGTGCACGCGCGTCTGGCCAACGAGGTGCGCACCAAGACTCTGGTGTCCGGCGCCGACGTGTCCCTCAGCGACGCGCACATCTACGAGATCGACCGCAGCGGCGGCCGGCCGGACCAGGTGGTGGAGGCGCAGGGGCTGGTGGTCAGCCCCAATCCGGGACACGGCGCCGCCCGCGGCTACAGCGCGGTCGCCGCCGGCACGGCGCGGCTCGCCGTGTCCGGCACCGACGAGGACGTGGCCGAGCTGCAATGGCGGCTGTCGACGCCGGTCTCGACGCTGCTGCTGGCCCTGCTCGCCATCCCGCTCAGCCACAGCCGGCCGCGGCAGGGCCGCTACGCCCGCCTGGGCCGGGCGATCCTGATCTACTTCGCGTATTACCTGCTCTGCACCGCGGCACGCACCTGGGTGCAGCACGGCACCATCGGCCGGTTCCCCGGGATCTGGTGGGCGCCGGTCCTGCTGGCCCTGCTGGCCGGCGGCGCCCTGTACGGGCCGGGCCTCAACCTGGTGCTCCGGCGTCGGATCGCGTGAACCCGGGCCACGTGAGCGGGGCGCGGTCGCCGCCGGCGGGGCAGCTGCGGCGTTACGTCGCGCTGTCGGTGGCGCAAGCGTTCGCGGCGGTGGCCGCGGCGCTGACCGCCCTGTTCAGCCTGCTCGAGTTCGTCGAGCAGCTGGCCTCGGTGGGCGAGGGCCGGTACCACGTGGGCGGCGCGCTGCTGTTCGTGCTGCTGACGGCACCCTCGCGGCTGCTGCGGGTGATGCCGGTCTCGATGCTGCTGGGCTGCCTGCTCGCGCTGGGCAGCCTGGGGCGCCAGTCCGAGCTGGTCGCCATGCTCGGGCTGGGCATGTCCGAGCGGCGCATCATGGTCGCAGCGCTCTGGCCGGCGCTGGCGGCGATCGCGATCGCGCTGCCGCTGATGGAGCTGGTGATCCCGCCGGCCGAGCAGCTGGCCCGCGAGCAGCGCGCCACCGCCCTGTCCACCGCCACGATGGGCGGCGGCGACGATGGCTTCTGGGCGCAGAACAACGGGCAGTACCTGAACGTGCAGCGCTTCGAGCGCGGCAACGTGCCGGTCGGCATCGACATCTACAGCTTCAACCCCGATGGCGGCCTGGACAGCCTGATCCACGCGACGCGCGCCGCGATCGGGCCGGACAACGTGTGGCGGCTGGATGGGGTGTCGCGGCGGCGGGTGCAGGCCGGGCGGTTCCGGTCGGACCATCCGGGGGCGCTGTCCTGGCGCTCCTTCGTGTCGCCGCAGCAGATCCGGTTCCTGATCCTGCCGCCGGACGCCATCGCGCCGCTGGCGCTGTTCCGGCACATAAGCGGCCTGCCACCCGACGAGCAGGCGACGCGCTTCGAGCAGGAGCTGTGGGCGCAGGCGGCGATGCCATTGTCGCTGATCGCGATGGTGCTGGCGGCGGCACCCTTCGTGTTCGGGCCGCCACGGGCGCAGAACGCCGGGCAGCACTTGGCGCGCGGCGTCGGCGTCGGCATCGCCTATTCGCTGGGGCAGCAGATCCTGGAGCGGCTCGGGCTGCTGCTGGGGATGAGCCCGGCCGTGGGCGCTCTGGCGCCGCCGCTGCTGCTGATGGGGGGAGCCGCCTACCTGTTCCGGCGGATGCACCGGGAGTGAGGAAGGCCAGGGGCGCCGCCCCTGGACCCCGCCAGAGGCGCAGCTTCTGGACTCTGATCTTATCGAGCCGGGTTCCAAGGGCCTGCGGCCCTTGGCGGGTCCAGGGCAGAGCCCTGGTCTTCCAGGAACGTCCGGATGCGCCGGTGCTGCCGGTGCAGCAGCACCGCCAGGATCGCGTTCAGCACCACGACCTCGATCGAGAAGTAGAGCAGTGGCCGCTGCAGCAGGGCGCAGCCGAACAGGCCGAGCGTGCGGTAGTTGGCGGACAGCACCGACCAGCGGCGCACCGCCGGCGCGAAGGTTTCGCGGTAGGAGGACCGGATCGCGGCGGCATGTCCGGGATCCTGTTGCAGCGCCGCCTCAAGGCGCCGGCGTGGCGCGCCCGTGAGGCCGACCGAGCGCAGCTGCACCCAGAGATAGGCTGCGTGCAGCCAGTCGCCGGCTCCGGGCCGTGCGGGAAGCGCCCGCTCCGGCAGCGCCGCGGAGGGGCGGCCATGGCCCCAATGGTTGTACTCCTGCCGCTGCACCTCGTAGATGGCCGACTGCACCGCGTGACAGGCACCCGACAGCGCCACCAGGCCCCACACCCAGGCGCCGTGCTGCCGCCCCAGCACCAGCGCCAGGCCGAGGTACACGGCGGTGAAGGTGACGTAGTCGCAGATGCCGTCCAGGATCTTGCCAGTCTGCGACTGCGCGTTGGTGAGCCGGGCGAGCTGGCCGTCCGCACCGTCCAGGACGTGCCAGGCCAGCATCAACAGGAAGCCGCCCAGTGCCGCCCACGGGTCGCGGTAGTGCGCGTAGGCCACGCCGGCCAGCAGGCCGCAGCCCATGCCGGCGACCGAGACCGCGTTGGGCGGGATGCCGAGCCGGGCGCACAGCGGCACCAGCCAGCCCGAGATCGGATGGATGCCGTAACGGTTGGTGACGTCCTCGATCTCGAGGGTGCGCCGCACCGGGTCCGCCGTCATCATCCGTCGCTACAGCCGGCCGGACGCGAGCAGGTGTTCCGCCTTCTCGAAGTCGGCCGGATCGTCGACGTCGATCCAGACCCGGCCGCCGACATCGCGCACGAACGCCTTCTCCCACGACGCCAGCACGGTCATGGCGCCCGAGATGCTGTCGTCGCCGCGGCGCTGGCTTTCGGCGAGTGCCTCGAACATCACCGGCCCGCACAGGAAGATGCCGGTGTCGAACGCGTCGTACTCCGGGATCAGCTTGCCGATGCGCTCGATGCGCTCGCCCGGGCAGCGCACGCGGGTGACGTCGTCGAGGTTGACCAGGGGGTTGCCGAGGTTTCGGTCCACCGCCAGCGTGACGGCATCCGATCGCAGCGGCGGGGCCATCAGGGAGCGCAGGATCTCCGGGTCGACTAGGTGGTCGCACATCGCGAGCAGGAACGGTTCGCCGAGCCCCGCGCCAAGCCCCGCGCCGAGCCCAGACTGGGCGGCCAGCAGCGAGACCCCGTTGGCGCGCCGCCAGTCCTCGTTGACCACGTGGTCGATGCGGATCCCGTCGCGGCGCGCCAACGCGTCCAGGGCGGCGCGCAGCTCGGCGCCGCGATAGCCGCTGACCACCACGAAGCCGTCGATCCCGGCGTGGCGCCCCTGTCCGATCACGCGCTCGATCAGCGGCACGCCGCCCACCGGCAGCAGCGGCTTGATCACCGAGCGGTCGCGGAGCCGGGTGCCCTGCCCGGCCGCGACGATGACCGCCCTCATCCGCCCACCATCATGGTGTGCAGGTCGGGGATGCTGGCGTGAACCAGGGCGCTGTAGGGCTCGCGGTCGCGGTGCGCGCGGACATGGGCGGGGTCGATCGCCGCCACCCGCGCCCGGGTCCGTACAGACGCATACCAGTGCACGATCCGAGTCTCGGGCCGCAGCATCGCGGCGGGCGACGGGCGGCGCACGCGGCGGAACCAGTGCTCGGAGATCTCCGGCGGCAGCGGCGCGAACACGGGCGGCGGCTGCACCGTCACCTCCGGATGGGCGGCAACGACCGCGGCCAGCAGGTGCGGGCCCAGCGCGTAGCGCCCGGCCAGACGCTCCGCCGGCAGCGCCGCCATGGCGCGAAGGTAGGCGGCCATCACCGGCGCGCCGGCCTCGGCACCCATGACGGCGTTGTTGACGGCGCGGGGATAGAACCCCTCCAGCCGTCGGAACATCCGCCAGCCCTGCGGCAGCCGGCGGCAGGCCCAGCGCGCACGGTCGAGCGGGAGGTGCCGCGCCAGCACCGCCGGGGACCGTGATCCCCGCGCCGCCGCCGGCCAGACGATACGCTCGGAGGCGACGAATGACCGGCCCTGAAGCAGCGGGAGCAGCGATGCCACCGTCACGGTGTCCAGGTCCGCGTAGAGTCCGCCGTTCGAGTACAGGATCGCCGCCCGCAGGATGTCCGATCGCATGACCGGATCGCCGAGGCGTCGATACAGCAGGGTCAGACGGTCGCCAAGGCCGAGCACAGCACCGGTGTCCGCCAGCAGGTCCTCGCCGTGGAGGCATTGCAGCCGCACGCGATCGGCCCGCCCCAGCGCCCGGGTCGGGCCGTCGGCATCGAGCGGATCCGTGTGATGCAGGACGATCTCGGGCAGGTCCGACCGCGCCGCCGCGGACAGCACGGCGAAGGCATAGGCCCAGGGCAGCGCGCGGCCGATCCAGCAATGGTGCAGCCGCGCCGGGATCGCCATCGGGTCCGGGTTCCAAGGGTAGCGGGGGCGGCGCGCTTGCCGGGCGGGAGG